>CAJUBL010000020.1 GCA_910584665.1 uncultured Muribaculaceae bacterium
CTTAATCAGACAATAAAATTTTAATTTTAACTAATTTTAAGAGACACTAGTGATATCATATTATAAATGACCATAGATCACCTGACTTACGAGATTTTCCCCACACGCGAAGAAATGGGACGGAAGGCTGCGGCCGATGTTGCGGCAGTCATAAAGGATTTACTCAGGACAAAAGCCGAGATAGGAATGATTTTCGCAGCCGCACCCTCACAGAACGAATTTCTTGAAGCATTGGTTGCCGACAAGACAATTCCATGGGATCACATCAATGCTTTCCACATGGACGAATATATCGGACTTGACACTGATGCACCACAAGGATTCGGCAATTTCCTACGTGCCCGCATTTTCGGGCTTGTCCCTTTCAAGAGCGTCAGCTATATTCCAAACGGCAATACAGACACCGACAAAGCTATAACCGACTACACATCACTGATACAACAAACAGGTATCGATATCACATGCATGGGTATAGGAGAGAATGCCCACATCGCGTTCAATGACCCGCATGTTGCTCAATTCGATGATCCTGCAATGATGAAAGTAGTGGATCTTGATGAAAAATGCCGTAACCAACAGGTGCACGACGGCTGTTTCAAGTCACTTGATGAAGTTCCATCCCAGGCATTCACTCTGACAATACCCGTATTAATGAGCGCACCCCATGTATTCTGCATAGTGCCGGCCAGGACTAAAGCTCAGGCTGTCCACAATACCATCAATGCCGAAGTTTCAGAAAAATATCCCTCGACAATCATGCGAACCCGTCCAGGCTGCCGCATGTATCTTGACACCGACAGCGCCTCTATGCTGTAAGTCACAGTCCTGGAGCGAGATCAGGATCGTCATCTACCGGCATCGAATAGATCGAGTCTATGGTGGCGGTCAGGACCTCGTCAAGCATCTCCAGGCGTTTCTCTGCTTCCATAGCGGCCATATCTCCACTGACATCGGCTCCGGTACGCTTCTCCGGAGCCATCTCGACCACACGTCCCGACGAATGGTAGTGTTTCATAAAATATTTCTCGCCTAACCTGCTCACTACCACTCCACGGGATGACGAAGCATGTATGAAACGGTCGTTACCGATGAACAGCCCGACATGCGATATCCCGTTCCTGTTCTTGTCTGACGAAAAAAACACGAGGTCGCCTGGCTGCAGGTCGCGGCGAGATACTCTGGAAGCATATTCCCGTTGCGTACGCGTAGTCCGCGGCAACTTCATCCCCAACGCCTCATTATAAACATTCATCACCAGCGCCGAACAATCTACCCCGCGACGGCTTTCGCCACCATATCTATATGGCGTACCGAGCCACCTGCGGGCCGCTTCAACTACAGCGCGGGAACGTCGCGACAGTTCCACCTCAGGAACGACCACGACAGCATCCTCCCCCAGAAGATCGTCGAGAGTTATCTCGGTAACCGGACGGCGTGGCGGCAATCCAGACGTCGATACACTCTTACCCGAACCGCATGACATCAGGGTCATTACAGTTATCGATGCGAGTATCAGCGGTATCGGCCTGTTCATATTAAACAAATGTTGCGCATTGCAAACTTACGCAAAAAATCCACATACCCTTTAATTTTTTTCATAAAAAAGAATAAACCACCTGGATAATACATTGTCCAATAGAATAAACGGTATAAATTTGCCGTTAGAAATTCAAAAAACAACAAAAATTTCACACATTACCTACTATGAACAAATCAGTAATCAACACACTATGTGCATCCATGGTGGTTGCGATCGCCGCCTCGGTATCCTGCGCCAATACTGCCAGCAACCAGTCTCCGGCATCATCATCCGCCGATTCCCGTGTGAGGGTATCAGTACCGGCGGCCGACTTTACCGACGCGGCAGAATCCACAGTCAACGGTGTGGTCAGTGTCAAGAGCTACAATACTGTCAATAACAATATGCGCCAGCAACCACAGGGTTACGATCCGTTTCTGGAATTCTTCTTCGGCCCCCAGTACCGTCGCCAGCATCCACAGCAGGCTCCGGAACAGCCCAGCGAACGTCAGAGCGGTCTCGGCTCGGGTGTGATCCTGTCGGCCGACGGTTATATAGTAACCAACAATCACGTTATCGACGGAGCCAACCGTCTGGAAATAACACTTAACGACAACCGCACATTCGATGCCACAGTCGTAGGCACCGATCCGGCCACCGACATCGCACTCGTCAAGATCGAGGCCGACAATCTCCATGTCATCCCTATGGGAGACAGTGACGACCTGCGTATGGGCGAATGGGTACTTGCCGTAGGTAACCCCTTCGGTCTCACATCTACAGTGACCGCCGGTATTGTCAGCGCCAAAGCCCGCAACATAAGCAGTCTCACTCAGGGACAGGGAAGCCGCGGCATAGAGTCATTCATACAGACCGATGCCGCTGTCAATCCAGGAAACTCGGGCGGTGCGCTCGTCAACCTCGACGGCCAGCTCGTCGGCATCAACACAGCAATTTTCTCACAGACCGGAAACTACTCGGGTGCATCATTCGCGATCCCCACATCCATCGTCCAGAAAGTTGTCAATGACATCAAGGAGTTCGGCACCGTACAGCGCGCTTTCTTAGGTATCGGCTTCAGAGAAATCACACCCGAACTTGCCAAGGAGAAAAAACTGAAAGATATCAATGCCGGAATACTCGTAGGCACAGTTGATCCCGAAGGTGCAGCCGCCGAGGCAGGAATTCAGGTTGACGACATAATCATCGCCATTGACAACTCCACAACCAACAATGCCGCCCAGCTGCAGGAAGCTATGGCGCGCCACCGTCCGGGCGAGAGAATCAATATCACCGTGATACGTGACGGGAAACACATTGTCGTTCCGGTAACACTGCGTAACAGCCGTGGTGACACAGGAATCACCGTACAGGGTGACGTCAGCTCGCTCGGTGCCGTAATCAAGTCGCTCAGTGCAGACGAACTCAAGAAGCTCAACCGCCGGTCGGGCGTCAGGGTCGAAAAGGTCAGCAACGGCAAATTCAAGGAAGCCGGCATACGCGACGGATTTATTATCTTCGACATCAACAACATCAATGTCAACTCGGCCGACGATGTGAAAAAAGTATACGACTCAATCATTGAGAGCGACGAGTATGACCACGTGATGTTCATTACCGGCAAATACCCCGGTCAGCGTAAACAGTATTACGCCGTAGACCTCGACTGATACACACATTTATTTCCATACATCAGGACCGTGCGACCGGAGTGAGAACTCCGTCACACGGTCCATTTTTTTTGCCACACGATGCAATTTTTTTTACTTTGCCACGTCTAATACAGCAAACACAAGAAAATTCACAACTTTAAACAATGAACATACTCGAAGTACACAACGTCTCGAAACACTTTACGGGGCACACCGCCCTTGATGACGTTTCACTGAACGTCCCCCGAGGCTCGGTATACGGCCTGCTTGGCCCCAACGGAGCCGGGAAAACCACCCTAATACGTATCATCAACCATATAACAGCCCCTGACTCGGGTCACGTCATCTTTGACGGGCACCGACTCGTAGAGTCAGACGTTGCCTCAATAGGCTATCTTCCCGAGGAACGCGGACTATACAAGAAAATGAAAGTCGGCGAACAAGCCATCTTCTTCGCCATGCTCAAAGGAATGTCTCGTACCGAAGCTACCGTAATGCTAAAGGAATGGTTCGAGAAATTCGGTATAACCGACTGGTGGAACAAGAAAGTCGAGGAACTCTCAAAGGGTATGGCCCAGAAAGTACAATTCATAGTCACAGTGCTCCATCGTCCCAAACTGCTTATCTTCGACGAACCATTTTCAGGCTTTGACCCCATCAATGCCAATCTGCTTAAGGAAGAGATACTCTCTCTCCATCGCGAGGGCGCCACTGTCATCTTCTCTACCCACAACATGGCCAGTGTCGAAGCTCTGTGTGACGAGATAACTCTCATCAACAACTCCCGCAACATACTGTCGGGTAATGTTGCCGCCATACGAGCCGAGCGTGGCGGCAACCGTTCGGCCTTTATAGTCACGGGCGATACCTCGCTCATCGTCGAACCGCTCGACAGCATCGGAGCCACCGTCGACATCGTACCGCTCGATAACGGAGACACACGCCTGCTCGTCACCCCACAGCACGGCACGTCACTGCGCCATGTCATCGAGGTGGTCAACAGCCGTCTCGACATCAGGGCCATAGAACCGGCCATCCCGTCTATGGAAGAGATTTTCATTAAAACCGTACAACAAAACACCCCCGAACAACAGCTATGAGAAGCAAGATATGGATAATCGTGCGTCGTGAATATCTCGAGCGCGTAAGGAAAAAAAGTTTTATAATAACCACTATACTCATGCCGGTACTCATGCTTGCCATGATGTGCCTGCCGGCCCTCCTGATGAATCTTAACATAAGCGAGACCCGGCGTATCGGTGTCATTGACAGATCGGGGATCATAGCCCCCGGACTTACAGATACCGATCTCGCCCGATACGAGCTTACTGACGTGGCACCGGACTCGATGTATGCCCGGACCGAGTATGACGGTTTCCTGATCATATCCAGGGACATCGTCGACAATCCCAAAGGAGTCACCCTCTATACACGTGATGCCGGTTCAATGGAGCTTGAGAGCACCCTGAACAACAATATCGCCGACATCATCGAGACCGAGCGCCTCAAGGCTATAGACATGTCCGATCTGCGTGAAATCATGGACAGTGTCAAGGCCGATGTGAACATCTCCACCTTCCGTCTATCGGAGGGAGAGGAAGCCGCCGGCACCTCGTCAATGATAAGCTATGCCATAGGCATGATAATGTCGGTAGTTCTCTACATGTTCCTACTTATGTACGGACAGATGGTGATGACCAGCATCATAGAAGAGAAAAACAACCGTGTACTTGAGCTTATGGTCACCTCGGTCAGACCAACCCAGCTGATGATGGGCAAAATCATAGGTGTAGGACTCGTAGCTGTCACACAACTGGCGCTATGGGCACTGATCATGGTTACCATCTCGGCGACATTCATTCCGCTGTTCATATCGCCAGAGGTAGCCGGAGAGATCGCCGCCTATAACACCGGGACTCTCAACGCCGCCACCGCTTCGCTTGACATCGAAGGTCTGCAGGCCCTGAGCGTCATAGGCAATCCGGCCTTCATCGCCGGAATCTTCGGTTATCTGCTGCTGTTCCTTGTGGGCGGCTTCCTCCTGTATGCCGCTATGTATGCCGCTATAGGATCGTCGGTAGACAATATTCAGGACGGCTCCCAGCTCCAGAGTTTTGTCATTATCCCCCTGCTGATAGGTTTCGTTGTCTCTACTACCATCGCCGCCAACCCTACCTCGTCACTGGCTGTATGGCTCTCGATGATCCCATTCACATCGCCCATGGTGATGATGACCCGTATCCCATTCGGCATACCGGTTCCGGAAGTCATCGCGTCGCTTGTCATTCTATACGGCTCGTTCATAGCCATAGTATGGTTCGCGGCCAAAGTCTACCGCGTAGGTATTTTTATGCATGGGAAGAAACCGTCGGTCAAACAGCTAATACAGTGGGCCAGATATAAATAATCATAGTCCGACAAAATAAAACGCTGTCGAATGGCGTTTATTTATCAGAAAATTTATACCTTTGCACCTTGATAACCACTACTGAATACAATGAGACAACTTAAAATCACAAAATCTATCACCAACCGCGAGAGTGCTTCACTTGACAAGTACCTGCAGGAAATTGGTCGAGAAGATCTTATTACAGTCGAAGAAGAGGTTGAACTTGCTCAGCGCATCAAACAGGGCGACCAGGCCGCCCTCGAGAAACTGACCCGCGCCAACCTGCGATTCGTTGTGTCGGTAGCAAAGCAATATCAGAACCAGGGTCTCAGTCTGCCCGACCTCATCAATGAGGGAAACCTCGGTCTTATAAAGGCTGCGCAGAAATTTGACGAGACACGTGGTTTCAAGTTCATTTCCTATGCCGTGTGGTGGATCCGTCAGTCTATCCTTCAGGCTCTCGCAGAGCAGTCGCGTATCGTAAGGCTGCCATTGAATCAGGTAGGATCGCTCAACAAGATAAGCAAAGCACTGTCAAAATTCGAGCAGGAACACGAACGTCGCCCTTCGCCCGAAGAACTTGCCCAGACCCTTGACGTTCCTGTTGAGAAGATTGCCGATACACTGAAAGTCTCGGGACGCCACATCTCGGTCGATGCCCCCTTTGTCGAGGGAGAGGACAACAGTCTGCTGGACGTGCTTACCAATGACGACTCGCCAATGGCTGACGCATCGCTCAACCAGGAATCGCTTTCCAAGGAGGTTGACCGCGCTCTCAACCAGCTCCATGAGCGGGAACGTGAGATACTCAAGATGTTCTTCGGTATAGGATGTCAGGAGATGACACTTGAGGAAATAGGTGACAAATTCGATCTCACACGCGAACGCGTACGCCAGATCAAGGAGAAAGCCATACGACGCCTGAAAGGACAGAAAAGCAAACTGCTCAAGACATATCTCGGCCAATAAGCCAGACAACATATCAGTAAATCATACCGACCACCCTGCCTACAAGGCAGGGTGGTTTTGTTTTTTATATCCGGACAGCGTCCTCATATAAAGAGGATGGACATTATTAACATCGGCTCACCGCCGAATGTTAAAAAAAAAAAAAATCATTAATTCC
The DNA here is from genome assembly GCA_910584665.1 of uncultured Muribaculaceae bacterium. Taxonomy (GTDB): domain Bacteria; phylum Bacteroidota; class Bacteroidia; order Bacteroidales; family Muribaculaceae; genus JAAVFS01. Next base: position 6,687 of record CAJUBL010000020.1, read on the forward strand.
TGTTAATATAATCATTATCTTTGCAGTGTGGAACAAGCATATCCGACACCGTTTAAACATAACCATCTTAAATATTTTATTATTAACCAATTCCAACATTATGAAGAGACTACTTCTCTTAGCCAGTGCAATTTGGCTTGTGTGCATCACAGCTGTGGCAGCACCCAACATCAATTGTGTAGGTCAGGTAGTAGACGAGCAGAACGAACCCATGGTCGGCGCTACAGTAAAAGCCGTGGGATCCAACGCTGCGTGTGCCACCGACATGGACGGTCAGTTCAAACTCAGTGTGCCATCCTCCTGCAAGGCACTACAGGTAACCTATGTAGGTTACAAGACCGCCCGAATCAACATCAATGCCGACGGCAGGATCGGCACCATAACCATGGAGCCTGAAGCTACGATGCTGCAGGACGTGGTTGTGACACAATCGGTAGGTCGCACCCGCCTCACCCCTGTTGCAATGTCTACCATAAAGGCTGACGAGATTGAAATCAAACTCGGCAATCAGGAACTGCCCGAGGTACTGAAAACCACACCTGGTGTATGGGCTACCAAAGACGGCGGCGGCTTCGGCGATGCCAAGATCAACATACGTGGTTTCAAATCCAACAATACCGCCACAATGGTCAACGGTGTTCCTGTCAATGATATGGAATGGGGCGGTATCTACTGGTCCAACTGGAGCGGTCTCGGAGACATTGTATCATCAATGCAGGTTCAGCGCGGTCTCGGTGCCACGATCATCTCATCTCCTTCGTTCGGAGGTACGATAAACATGGTGACCAAGGGGCTTGACGCCAAGAAAGGCGGTACAGCCTGGTACGGACTCGGCAACGACAACTCCATGAACTACGGTATCTCATTCTCTACCGGACTGATGAAGAACGGATGGGCTATGACCTTCCTCGGCTCACGCAAGACCGGTGACGGCTACATCCAGGGAACCGACTTCGAGGCATTCACATACTTCCTCAACATATCGAAACGCATCAATGAAAGCAACCAGATCTCTCTTACCGTAACCGGTGCGCCACAGACGCACTACAAGCGAAGCTCGTCGGACGGTCTCAGCATCCAGGAATGGCAGAACGTAGCCAACTACATGCCCAAAGGCGAGGCATATCGCTTCAATCCCACCTACGGTCTGGGACTTAACGGAGAGCGCAAAGCATCACAGTACAACTATTACAACAAACCCGTGATGATGCTCAACCACGTGTGGCAGATCAACCCGAAATCATCACTTTCATCGGTTATCTACGCCTCTCTTGGTTCGGGCGGCGGAACAAGCGGCCAGGGCGCGCAGGTAGGAACCAGCTCAAGCACCTACTATGATTACTGGTATGGAGCAGACAGCAAGGGTAATCTAAACTGGAAATCAATAACCAACAATGGTGTTACCTACAACCTGCGTCACGGTAACGGTATGTTCGCCTACGACCAGATACAGCTCATGAACCAGGCCAGCACTACAGGCTCGCTCATGGTAATGTCAAACTCGGTCAACAACCACCGCTGGTTCGGTGGCGTATCAAACTACAAGAACCAGCTTACCGACAGACTGGCAATCACCGCCGGCCTTGACATACGCTACTACTACGGAGAGCATACCAACGAGATCTCAGATCTCTACAACGGCGCATACTTCATCGATTACTACCGCGCAGCATCAAACAACACCCGCACGTTTGCCACCGAGGCCGAGAAACTGGCCTACCAGCAACAGAAACTCGGTGTAGGAGATGTCGTTTACCGTAACTGGGACAGCCGCATATGGCAGGAAGGCGTATATGCACAGGCCGAATACAAGGCTTTTGATGACAAGCTCAACCTCGTACTCGCCGGTGCCATGAACCTCAATACATATACCCGCTATGAGCATCTGTATGTCAACGAAGACCAGAGTAAGTCACCTACAAAGACATTTTTTGCCGGCAACATCAAGGCCGGAGCCAACTATAACATCGACCGTTATAACAACGTGTTTGTGAATGGCGGTTACATCACACGTGCGCCCTACCTGCAATATGGAGTATTTGTATCGCCGGCCAATTCCAACGCAGTCAACCCCAACCCGATCAACGAGAAGGTCGGAGCGGTAGAAATAGGCTATGAGTACCACTCGCCCAAATTTGCCGCCCAGGTAAACGGCTATTTCATCCAGTGGATGGACCGTACCATGATCACCACAGGCACACTCGAATATGACAACGACCGTTATACCGCTAACATGAACGGTGTCGACTCCCGCTACATGGGTGTTGAAGTCAACATGACTTATCTCCCTACCCGCTGGCTTGAGCTGACCGGTATGTTCGCCTTCGCCGACAATACCTGGCAGAACAATCCGACCGGCTACTTCTACAACAGTCAGGGCCAGGCCCTCGCCAGCTTCGGCAGCACTGACGTTCCTGCTACCATCACCACGCCTCTTGCCGAGGATCATCTCCATGCCGAGATCGACCAGAAAGATATCAAGGTAGGAGGATCGGCCCAGCTGACCGCAGCTATAGGTGCTCAGTTCAAGCCTTTCAAGGGCTTCCGCATCGGTGCCGACTGGACATGCAACGCCCGCAACTACAGCGACTTCCAGCTCAACAGCCGTAGCAGCACCACACTGACCCCTGGCAAGCCGCTTGTTATCAACGACCCATGGCGTATACCTTTCGGCAATCAGCTTGACATGAATGCCAGCTACAGCTTCCCCATCACCGGCGGGCTGCGTTGCACATTCTCGGCCAACGTCTATAACGTGTTCAACAACTACTATATCATGGACGCTTACACCGACCATGCTTCGAAGGGTACATGGGAGAATGCATTCCGCGTGTTCTACAGCTACGGTCGCACGTTCAGCCTACGTTGCAAACTCTATTTCTAATCAATAGCAACCCATAGTTAAATAAAATTATGAACAACAAGATATTAAACTCCTTTCTTACCGCCGGTATGACACTTGCACTCGCAAGCTGTGGTGAGAATACCTGGAACGACCATTATCTCGATGGATTCGAGGGCGGAGCCAACTATAACAAGCCTTCGAGCTCCGAGGGGACCTACACCATCACCGAGGAAGACTATGACGCTATCTCCAAACTGCTCCAGTCCAAGGCCACTACCGATGAGGAGACCAATGCGGCCAAGGCAATCGGCACTAATCATTACTTCGACAATGCCAGCGTTTATCCCGCATCGGTCGCTCTCCCTTTCTTCATGGAGACGAAGTCTTTCCCCTATTATCTCGATCCGGCCGAATCAAGAGTTGCGGTAACCTACAAAGAGGCATCGGAAGTTGCACCTGAGATTTCAGCAATTTCAGGAGGTATCAGCTACACTCTATCTTCGGCCGACTATACCAAAGTGCCGGCCGGCGATGTCGCCGCCGGAATCCCCGACATTCTGAAAGCCCAATTTGGTGATGCTGCCGACGGTTCATATGCCACAGTAAGCTACAGCAACAATGTCGAAGAGACCTCGGGCAGAGCTGCTATGTCAAGAGGCACAGGCTCACGTGCGGATGGTTTTACTCTGTCAAACGTACTTGGTTCACTTACCAAAGGAAACGACATAAGCATCAACGGCTATGTTGCGGCCATCTCGACTCAAGGACCTATCGTAACCGATGCCGCCGGATCGGTATTCGTTTACTCTCCAAGCAATAACAGTGATCTTAAAGTCGGAGATCAGGTAACTATCAATTCAACGGTTGACTCTTACAACTATGGATTCCAGATTAAACGCGGTTCCACTGCTCAGGTAATGGGTAGCCAGACTGTAACATATCCGACCCCCAGAACATGGACAGGAGCTGAGGTTGACAAGTTTGTGGCTGATGCTATGGCAAGCGGAGCCACCCCAATCTCTCCTGTATACTCGACATTCAAAGGTAAAGCCATCGTCAGCGGCAGCTACATCAACATAGAGCTTGACGGCACAACCGTACAGCTGAGTCCCTATGGAGCTACAACCGAAATCAAAGAGGCTATTGCCGACGGATTTGACGTTGTTATCGAAGGTTATGTAATGGCTATTGCCAGCAAAGGCAAATACCTCAATACCGTGGTTACCAAAGCCACTACTATCCTGCCCGAAGTTACTCCCGACATGACTGCAGTTTACCAGCTGGTTGACGGCGAGTGGATTGTAGCCAGCAACGCCATCGCCTTGAATCTTGCCGACTACGAGGCCATGGGATTCGAGAACAACAAGCTCGAAAATGCAGGTGAATATATTCCGATGTACCTTAAGAACAAGTATCAGTATGCACTGAGTGGCGACCAGAAGTTTGTAGTATATAACGGTAACAAGTGCAGCCTGTTTGTATACGACGGTACAAAGTGGATTCTCAATGACAATGCTCTCGAGACTGTTACAGCACGTTACACCAAAGGTAATAAATCGTGGTCGTTCACCAAATATCTCGGCAAAGCCGTATTCAGGGAATTCAATCAGGCTGCAATCCTTATGAACCGCAGCTATCTGTTTGCATGCGACAACCAGGCCGCAACTCCTGTCGCAGCCGGAAAGACGTATGGTTATCTGTCGGCAGTTACAGTCCCGCTTAAGAATGGTGTGATCGAATTGGCTACCGATGAATATGCTTTTACAATCACCGACTCTTACACCATCAAGGAAACTGATGAAACCATCAAATGCCCGGAGGGAAAATTCCTGATGCACGATAGCTCCAACCGCTATTTCTACCTCACCGGTTCATATAATAGTCCCAACTTCAACACCGCTCCCGTGATAAACAATGGTGTCATTGACGAGACATATCTGTTCACTGCCCAAAACAACGGTGATGGCACATGGTCGATCACCCGTGGCGAACAGACAATGCGTCTGTCAACATCACATGGCAGCTATGGCTTCTATACTCCCGCCAATACCGGCGAGGGCATGCTGTTGCCTTCACTCTATCTTCTTGACTGATCATTAAGTTCAGATAATACAAAAATCCGGGGCAGTCACGAGCGACTGCCCCGGATTTTTTTCACGAGCAGATGTACTTTATCAATACAAGAGACGTTATAATAATATGGAAAACGAGATTTTGCTTGAGACACACCCCTGGGAGCCTTTTGTGCCAGACGGTGCCCGTGTGCTCATAATGGGCACATTCCCGCCGCAACCCAAACGGTGGTCAATGGATTTCTATTATCCCAACCGCACCAACGATTTCTGGCCGATGATGGGACTGATATATTACGGTGACCGGCGGGCTCTGCTACAACCTGACGGACGGCACTTCGATCTTGACAAGATCAAACGGATGCTGACCGAGAATCATATTGCTCTGCACGACACCGGCCGACAGGTGCGCCGTCTGAAGGGAAATGCCAGCGACAAGTTCCTTGAGATCGTCACACCGGTCCCGCTCTACGACATACTTGCCGGGATGCCCGATTGCCACACAATAGCAACTACAGGAGAAAAAGCGGCAGGAGTGATATCCCTGCTGACCGGCACACCGCTACCCCGAATGGGCGAGATGGTAATCTCATCAGACGGTCTCAACATATGGCGTATGCCATCGACCAGCCGCGCTTACCCCCTGCCCCTCGAGCAGAAAGCCGCCTACTATACTACGATGCTACGTAATATCTGAGGGCAGCCACATTCAAAATTTTTAAGCACAGATTCTTTCTATACTTTACTTCGAAATCGTTCTAAGCGGATAATTAAAGCTTAACGCGAATCGTTGATTATAAGTTTCATCCGGATTAAAGGTTAACCACGAGTTCCTGTTACGCTTCGCTCAGGCATCTCTGACTCCGTCTCAGATACTCTCGCCCGGCAAATTCAAAATAAATTTTGATTTGCTCTCGACTTATTCGTATCTTTGTATATTGAAAAATATACACTGTTATGATTGATCTGATAATCACCTGCATATCTACCCCCGACTCATGGGATGCCCTCGGTATCTTCAACTGGTTCATGGACAATGCCAGTTACTGGCTCGTATTCTTCCTGATGGTGATCGAGAGTTCATTCATCCCATTCCCAAGTGAGGTGATTGTACCGCCCGCCGCCTATCTGGCAACATCACGGATGGTCACAGCCTCCCAGACAGGCGCCGACATGAACATAGTCATGGTTGTACTGGTCGCCACACTCGGGGCTATCGTCGGAGCACTGTTCAACTATTACCTCTCGGTATGGGTAGGACGACCTGTAATCTACAGATTTGCAGACAGCCGTCTGGGCCACGCCTGTCTGCTCTCCCGCGAGAAAGTCGAGAATGCCGAACAATATTTTGACCGGCACGGCTCGGTATCGACTTTCATAGGACGTCTTATACCCGCTGTACGACAACTCATCTCCATACCAGCCGGTCTGGCCCGCATGAACATAGTGAAATTCATCATCTTCACCGGTCTGGGAGCACTTGTATGGAACACAATCCTGGCAACTCTCGGCTGGTGGCTCGGTACTATGTATGGCCGAGACGAGCTACAGCCTAAAATCGAGGAATACAACACATATCTCACCATAGCCGGCTGTATCCTCCTTGGCATCTGCGTTCTATATATTCTTTTCAATGCCCTGAAGCCCCGCAACCGTCAGGCAGCCTGAATAAGGACAACATCTCTTCTCCACCAATCCAATATAAGTAGTCACAATGTTAGTTTCTCCGTCACTATTAGCCGCAAACTTCGGCAATCTGGAACAGGATATACACATGATCAACGACAGTGAAGCAGATATGCTTCACCTTGATGTCATGGACGGGGTCTTCGTACCCAACATCTCGTTTGGCTTTCCCGTGCTGAAAGCTGTAAACAGACTATGTACCAAACCTCTTGACGTTCACCTTATGATAGTCGAACCCCAGAAGTTCGTCACACGTGTGCGCGATATCGGCGCCTCAATCATGAATGTCCACCAGGAAGCCTGCCTGCATCTTGACCGCACCATACACGAGATAAAGCAGGCCGGCATGAAGGCAGCCGTAACTCTCAACCCCGCCACACCGGTATCTACACTCGTCGACATCATAGCCGAACTCGACATGGTACTGCTGATGTCTGTCAATCCGGGGTTCGGCGGACAGAAATTCATTGAAAATACGATCACAAAGGTCCAGCGGCTCAAAGCTCTAATAGCCGAGACCGGCTCCCAGGCCCTCATCGAGATTGACGGCGGTGTGAATTTAGAGACAGGCACACGTCTGGCCCTGGCCGGAGCCGACATCCTCGTAGCCGGCAGCTATGTATTCAATGCCAACGACCCGCTCGCCACCATCCACCAGCTAAAAAATCTGACAATAAATGGACCGATATAATCACACTATCGACTACGATCCCGACTCGATGAACGACCCTGATACTTTGGCTGAATCCGATTCTGATAATGTCGCAGTATCACGCAGACCTCGTCGCCGTCGCAAGAAAGACACACCCGACACTGATGAACGACGCGCAGCCCATGAGGAATTAAACATCACGTCAGAACCTCACCGATGGCCTGCATTCATACGTTTCTTTCTCGACAAGCGCACACACGCTGTGACAGGCATAATATTCATACTTTCAGCGGCCTATCTGGTGATCGCAGCAATGTCCTACTTCTCAAATGCAGCTGACGATCAGAGCCGCCTCAACACTTTCACGGTGGAACAGATGATCGCACGAGGCATCACGGTCGAGAATGTCGCCGGCCCGGCCGGCGCAACCGCCGCCCACATGTTACTCACCCACGGTCTTGGCATCGGATCGCTTGTACTTGTTGTATACCTCATAATTCTGGGACTTGCGCTTACAGGAATCAAAAAAAATCCGCATTTCTGGAGTCTCACTCTCAAGTGTCTTGTCTCGGCAATAGGCATCTCGCTTATAACGGGTCTCGTCGATCTGTATCTCAATCTCGAGAGTGTCTTTCCATATGGCGGATACCACGGACGCTACATCAATCTATGGCTCATAGCCCGCATACAATGGATAGGTGCCGTAGGCATCAGCCTTGTGCTGACAGCCATCCTTACCTACATGTATATCAATGATATCGTCAAATTCATAAACCGCGTCAAGGCAGCATACCGGAAGGCTCGTCCGGCACTGACACAGGCTGTCGACCATGAGGCCGAAAGACTTGGCGACGATCTTAATGCCGAACAGGACAAAGAACCGGAGAACAACGAAGATCCAGCCGATGATCACTCTGCCTACATGCCACAAGACGACGCATACGATGACACCGGAACTGACACAGAGATGATGCCTGTAAACGTAAGTTTTGACGATGATGCCTTCACCAGCGAAAACGCCATAGACCTGCCCGCCCGTAAAGATGAGGAAGAAAAAAAATCCGGCCGACCCGAAGGACAGGCAGAACAGGAACCTGATGACAAACCGGACACCAATACAGCCCGGCAAACCTCCCCGACAGTGGAGACTATCTCTGTAACTCCAGACTTCGACATCAACATTACAAAGATCGAGGAAGGCAACGAAGATACATCGACGCTATACGATCCTACAGCTGAACTGTCCCGTTACCAGCGTCCATCGCTCGAACTGCTGGTAAACCGCGTCAGCAAAGGAAACACTGTCGACCGTGAGGAACAGGACGAAAATAAGGAACGTATAACCAAGACGCTAAAGGACTACGGCATACCCATCTCTAAGATACAGGCTACCGTAGGCCCGACCGTCACCCTCTACGAGATAATCCCGGCCGAAGGCGTGCGTATAGCCAAAATCAAACGCCTTGAGGACGATATAGCGCTGAGCCTGGCCGCTCTGGGCATACGTATCATAGCACCGATTCCCGGCAAAGGTACTATAGGCATAGAGGTCCCCAACAAGGACCCGCAGACCGTATCCATGCGTCAGGTACTCGGTTCCAAAGCCTTCCAGGAGTGTAAATACCAGCTTCCTATGGCAATGGGCGCTACCATATCAAACGATATCTATATCGCCGACCTGGCCAAGATGCCCCACCTGCTCGTAGCAGGTGCCACCGGGCAAGGTAAGTCGGTAGGCCTCAATGCCATCATAGCCTCGCTACTATATAAAAAACACCCGAGCGAACTGAAGTTTGTTCTTGTCGATCCCAAGATGGTCGAATTCAGTCTATACAGTAAACTTCAGTACCACTTCATGGCACAGCTCGAAGACGAGACTGATCCGGTCATCACTGAACCTGAAAAGGTAGAACGGACACTCAACTCACTATGTGTCGAGATGGACAACCGCTATAATCTGCTCAAGGATGCCAACGTACGCTCTATCACCGAGTACAACGAAAAATTTGCCGAGCACCGTCTCAACCCCGAGAAAGGGCACCGCTACCTGCCATATATTGTCATTATCGTTGACGAATTTGCCGACCTGATAATGATGTCGGGCAAAGCGATAGAAACCCCCATAGCACGCATCGCACAAAAAGCCCGTGCTGTAGGCATGCATATGATCATAGCCACACAACGGCCTTCAACCAATGTGATTACCGGTATAATCAAGGCCAACTTTCCAGGACGAATAGCATTCCGCGTCTCACAGATGGTCGACAGCAAGACCATTCTCGACCGTACAGGTGCCAATCAGCTGATAGGCCGCGGCGACATGCTGTTTTCACATAACGGATCAATGGAGCGTGTACAATGTGCGTTCATCGACACCCCCGAGGTGGAGGCACTCGTCGACAATATCAGCAGCCAGACCGGATTTGACCATCCCTACTATCTGCCCGAACCACCGTCGACCGAGGGCGACATATCTCTGGGATCGATCACAGACCGCGACCCGCTGTTCGAAGACGCGGCACGCTTCCTGTGTGCCGGAGGTGATACGGCATCGACATCTTCGCTGCAACGCAAGTTCTCGATCGGTTACAACCGGGCCGGTAAAATCATGGACCAGCTTGAGTCGGCCGGCATAGTAAGCGCCGCTCAGGGCAGCAAGCCCCGGAATGTCCTTGTTGACCTGTACCAGCTTGACTCCATACTTCAATAGACAATCCCGAACATATATCACGCATACATAAATGAAATCCATAAGATACATATATTCTCTTGTCCTGTTCATTACCGCAGGACTCACCATACAGGGAGCAGAGACAGCCCAAAGCATACTGAAACATGTCGTGGACCGCATGAGTTCACAACCTGTACAGTCGACATTTGATCTACATGCTCCAGGTATGTCACAGAAAGGTATGATAACACTGCACGGGAACCGCTTCTCTGTAATAACCGCCGATCTTTCCACATGGTATGACGGAAAGACCCAGTGGACTCTCGCCCGGAATGTAAAGGAAGTCAATATCACAGAACCATCCCGTGAAGAACTTGCCGAAATCAACCCCCTCATTCTTCTGAGCTCTCTGTCATCCAACTTCAATGCAGAAATGGCCGGATCCGGTACCGGCACCTACGAGATACTTCTTGTAGCCCTTGACAACAAGGCCGGGATATCCTCGGCACGTGTCATGATCAATGCCTCAACCTGGTTTCCATCAGCTATCACCATACACACTTCTACCGGCCAACAGTATGATATATTTATAAAAAGTATAAAAAATCTCAATACGGTCGATCCGGCGACATTCCGCTACAACCCATCAGCCCACCCGGACGTTGAAGTCATAGACCTCAGATAACAATGAACTAACAGTCAGGATCCCCGAAATCATTTTACAATATGGAACAAATCAACTACACAAAATGTCTGATAATCGGCGGAGGTCCCGCCGGATTCACATCTGCCATCTACGCATCCCGTGCCAACCTGCAGCCAATCCTTTACGAGGGCATACAGCCCGGAGGACAGCTGACCACCACTACCGAAGTGGAGAACTTTCCGGGTTATCCGGATGGAGTGAGCGGTCCTCAACTCATGGAGGATCTGCGTGCGCAAGCCAGGAAATATGGCGCAGACATACGTAACGGCGAGGTTACCGGTGTCAGCTTTGACCGTCGTCCTTTCACCGTTACCATTGACGGTACTACCGATATCACCGCAGAAACTGTTATAATAGCTACCGGAGCCACAGCCCGTTATCTGGGTCTGCCCGACGAGCAGAAGTATATGGGTCTGGGAGTATCGGCCTGCGCTACATGCGACGGATTTTTCTATCGCAAAAAAACGGTAGCAGTAGTAGGCGGCGGAGATACCGCATGTGAGGAAGCCCTATATCTCAGCACACTTGCCAGCAAGGTATATCTCATAGTACGCAAAGATCACCTGCGTGCATCCAAAGTGATGCAAAGCCGAGTGCTTGACAGGGAAAACATCACAGTACTGTTCAACACCAACACTACCGGACTGTTCGGTGAAGAGTTTGTTGAAGGAGCACATCTGGTCGAATTTCTCGGCACCGATCGTGAACGTCACTTCGATATATCAATCGACGGATTCTTCCTGGCCATCGGTCACAAACCCAATACCGATGTGTTCAAGCCATACATCACCCTTGACGACGCCGGATTCATCGTATTACAAGGCAACACACAGTCAACCAACATAGAGGGCGTGTTTGCCGCCGGAGATGTAGCTGATCCCCGTTACCGCCAGGCAGTATCGGCCGCCGGCACCGGCTGCCGGGCCGCCATCGATGCCGAGCGATATCTGCTCGAACACTAAACCGCCGCCCGGGATTAACAAACAACGCAATGGTTAGAACATGCATTGAAGATACGTAACTTCATAGAATAATAACTGCTACATTCAGCGCATAGCATTTTAATGTATTCATAGCCCGGGAGATGTCAGACTATAATAACCTGACATCTCCCGAATCATACCATCGATAACGATGTGACATTTTTTTTCCATAATAATATTGCACACAAACCACGAGCCCGGAATGAACTAAAACCATGGGTAGTTACGTTATACTTCTGTATTTAGTATGAATCACATCTGATTGATCCGCTATGATTACCGATATGCAATCAGCTCTTTTTAATATCAAACTCTCGACTGATATGCCGAAGGGAGGCTCGCTGCTTGTAGCCGAACCATTCCTGCGGGAGGAGTGTTTCAATCATGCTGTCATACTCCTTATAGATCACGGCGACGGGTATCCGTCCATGGGACTCACGCTCAACAGGAGCACAGATCTCACACTGGACCAGATAATCGACGAAGTCGGCCCTGACCATCGTGTGCCTATATTCGTAGGTGGTCCGGTAGGTGACGACCGGATGTTCTATCTCCATACTCTTCCGGATATCTTCGACAACAGTATTGAAGTAATGCCGGGACTATACATCGGAGGAGATTACGGACAGGTTCTTGAATACGTCAACGAAGGATATCCCACTGAGGGACACCTGCGGTTCTATGTAGGCTATAGCGGCTGGGAACCAGGCCAACTCGATGAGGAAGTAAAGAATAATGTCTGGGCCGTAGCCGGAAACACCGATCCCCGCCAGCTGCTCACAGGCTGTGACGACCCATTCTGGCACCGCACAGTAAAGTCGATGGGAGAACGTTACCGCGGATGGCAGTTCCACCCGATGAACCTCAGTGCCAACTGACCACCTACTGACAATGACTGACTCATTACTACAGTCTGACTCCTATACCAAGCATCAGGTTCTGCGGATCCTGAAAGCGCCCCAGACGATAACCGGTATTTATAAATATATGTCTGGTTACAAATGTTTTCAGGGTTAATGACTGAAAGAACGCCTTGTTGCCCCGCGGATTTATGAAGTCATACCCGAGGCCTATGTTTACCGAAAAAATCGGCATGGACAGTTCTGCATGTGCGGAAAGCCCCGCACTGATCTGTCTGCCGAAAGGCGGCCGATAGAATTTCAATCGTTCTTCATGTGTATCTTCCACCCAGTATGGTGCCAGTCCGGCGCTTTCATCCCATTGTGCCGTGACAGAGGCACCGGCGGCAAACCAGCGGTTGAGCTGACGCATCGGAGCAAACTGCAGTCCGACAACGCCGAACTTGCCGGGGCACAACTCCGGTTCTCCGAGTATTTCTATGGCCCGCCTGCGCCATGCCCCATAGGCTATAATATCATAGAACCAATTACCACGGTCAGCCTCAGACTCCAGCGCAGAATCGATACCATGTACCGGATTACGGTCGCTGTTTATCACATAGGCAATACCCAGCGAGGCACCGACAGTATTGACTCCTCCGTTAGGCCATGATGTATTGCCATTGGAAAAGTGAGAAGCATCGACTCCCAGTGACATGAGCCAGCAAGATGCAATACGGTACCGCAGTCTGATACCGAGTCCCATATGGGCGGTGACCGATGTGCTCACCGCAGTGTTCTCGGTATATAATTCCTTGTCATAATGACGCCACCCCATAGCAGCACCAAACTTCCACTCATAACCCAATGACAGGCGGTCACCGAGCCACAGGAATGGAGCACCCTGATAGACATATACCGATGCCGGCGTGCCAAGCAGTCCGTCAACCATAAATGAACGCAGATCCACACCTAAACCCTGATAAACTCCGCGATAAAGTCTACCCCAACGCGAATCGGGGTTGAAACTGAAATCGGTCCTCAGCGTTCCGGTCACTGCCGAACCGACTTGCCGGCCGGTATAATTATCACCCTTAAGAAACGGATTGGTACGAGGAATAAAGGCACCCGACACCTCGGCACCGACACGCCACTGTAAGCGACCGTCATAAGCACCGGGCAGAGAATCGGCACAGGCGGCACTAAGTCCAAGTGCTATATGTATGAGAATGAGTAATATGTTATAGCGCTTCATTTCGGCTCGACTTTTATTGTATACTTCCACGGTTCAACCATCTGATATATAAACCGGGTACTGTATTCGGATGAGTATACCGGAGCGATGAATTTCATTTCTCCATGAAATTCAGCCTTTAGACAGGCTACATCTACCGTTATTCTTACACTCGAGTTGGCCGGAATCTCAACCGGCACAGTCTGTACGGCATCATTAATCTCATACCTTATATCGCTACCGATCTTATACTCACCACGGCTCATATAAATCCACTCGCTGTCAGTATCATCATCGTCAAAGGTATTGAATGTAGGCAACGGCATATCGACAATCTTGCCATCGGCCCACACATCGCAGGCAACAACACGCGATATCGCCGTTGCCGAACGGTAAGGCGCAACATATACTACAATGGGATTTGACGAATTGTTATTATATAAGCGACTGTCTGTAATCGTCCTGAAGTCATAGTCCACGGTATAATCCGAATCATATTTCCAATCAAACATGAACATCGGTTCACCCGGCTCAACATTTACAACGATGCTCTTTACAGCATAGTCATATTCCAATCTCAGCTTCACGACAAGCTTCTCTTCGGTACAGTTCTGTAAGCAACTGAAAGTTATTCTGTTTCCGCTGAAGCCGATGGAAAATTCACAGAACGGATCGTTATACACTATGCTGCCTATATCGCCCGGCTTGGAATCCTGCGGAATCTCCACGCCTTTCCTGTCATAATATGAAAACATAGCTCCTGACGAAATTATACGCCCGACCGATATTCGGCTGAGTCCTCGAGGCTGATAGGCAAGCTCGTCATAGCCTCCGTCACCTGCTATTGTTATTTCAGTCTCTTCAGGGAGATTAAAATTGCGGTCGACAAAAATATCGTTATTGCATGATGATACCATGACAGCCACCATCGCAATAACGATAGCCCAAAAGTTTATTTTCATAAATAGGAACTCTCTTAAAGAATAATCAACATCAAAAAAATGACGCAGAAAATTGTAAAATGTTTCATTTTTGCTGAAATATCTGTAATAATAATGCAAATGTAACAGTAAAACACGAATAACAATAAATAAAAAGCACTAAAATAGCGCTATATGATTGTTTATTTCGTATTTTTAACTATTTATTAAAGAAAAACTGATAGTGTAAAGCATCAACCCATTGATCACCGCGACGTATCCAGGCCGGAAAATGTCCGGTAGCTTCAAACCCCTGGTGTTCAAAAAGATGCCTGCATGATAAATTATCTGCACGTATTACTGCGGCAAGTTGCCTCATGCCCAACTGTCCGCTACAATATTCACACAAAACAGCAAGGGCTCTATGCCCCACCCCCTTGCCACGATAACCGGCCGCGATGGTTATACCGACATATGCACGGCGGTTTACACGATCATAATCATACAGGTCTATAAATCCGGCCACCGCACCGTCACCCGCCATCGTCACTACAAGCCGCAGCTGACCGACAGCAAATATATTTCCATCATAGCTATTGACATAATCCCACAGCTGTTTGCGCGAAAGGGGAGCATAAGTCACTCCATCGTTCCACAACGACGGGTCATTCTCAATAAGATACATTGCATCTACATCGGCTGGTTCTGGCGCCCTTAGTATTATAACATCATCGGTCAACATTGTAACAGCTGATTAAATGGCAAAATCAGTACGGTTCAGCAGACTGCGGCCGAGCGTTATCTCATCGGTATACTCTATCTCGTTGCCTACCGACACACCGCGTGCAAGCTGTGTGACTTTAACCGGCAACGTGCCGAGACGGCGGAAAATATAAAAATTGGTGGTGTCGCCCTCCATTGTGGCACTCAAAGCGAGTATTATCTCCCTGACTTCACCGGTTGCAACGCGTTCTATGAGCGAATCAATCTCGAGTTGTTCGGGTCCCACTCCGTCAAGAGGGGATATCAATCCTCCCAGCACGTGATATACCCCGTCATACTGACCTGTACGTTCAAAACAGATCACATCCTTTACATTCTCGACCACACATACCGTCGAGTGGTCACGGCGCCCGTCGGCACATATACCACACATATCGGTCTCCGAGATATTGTGACAACAACGGCAGTATGTAACCTCGCGCCTCATTTTTATGATAGCCTCGCCAAGTGACACAGCCTCATTCTCGTCACGACGTAACAGGTGCAGTGCGAGCCTGAGCGCAGTCTTACGTCCTATTCCGGGTAACCGTGACAGCTCAGTCACAGCCCCTTCCAACAAAGATGATGCATATTCCCGGTCCATATATATTCAATCTGTTAAATAATGAGTTCACGCAGTATGGCATCGCTCGTGAGCCAATGAGACCGCCGGATGGTCACTATATCGCCATCAATATCGACAAGTCCCGCTGACTGCATTCTCAGGACAGAATCTCTGAAACGTCCGGCAAATATGCCGTATGAACGTTTCGCGAGATCGGCAAGATTCAATCCTGACGAAGTACGCAACCTCGTGATAATATAATCGTTAAACTTGTTTTCCTCCGTTTCCTCATCGACTGCACAACATGTGAGACCGGCTGACAGAGACTCGATATATGTCTTCAGATCAGGCAGATTATAACGGCGCGTATCACCATCAAAACTATGAGCCGAAGGACCCAGTCCAAGATAGGGTGTTCCATCCCAATAGGCCGAATTGTGTCGCGATTCGTACCCCGGCCGGGCATAATTTGATATCTCATAATGTATATATCCGGCATCAGTGAGACGTTCATCAACCATCTTATACATAGATACAGCCATCTCCTCATCGGCCTCTGTCACTTTACCGGCCATGAGGCGGGCATAAAGACGGGTACCGGGCTCGTATGAAAGCAAGTAAGCCGACAGGTGTGTGGCACCGGTCTCGACAAGCCGGTCTATGCTGTAGCCAAGTGTGTCACGGGATTGTCCTGGAAGGCCGAAAATAAGATCAAGACTGAAATTGTCAAAAAATGACGTTATCAGCCGTACCGCCTCCAGCGCCTCAGCGGCAGTGTGACGACGCCCTACTCCTTTCAATTCATCATCGACAAACGACTGGACTCCCATGCTCACACGGTTCACACCAGCACGGCACAGAGCCTCAAGCAGACGGCTGTCGACATCCTCAGGGTTAACCTCAACAGTGAATTCCCCAACATCACCCAGATCAATAACCTCACCCAGATTTCTGACAAGATATTCAATACGATCTCCGCCAAGCGATGACGGTGTACCGCCGCCCATATATAGTGTAGACACCGGCCGGGAAATTTCTCCGCGCCTCAACCGTGCCTCGGCAATAACAGCCTCGACATATCGGTCAGCCGTACCGATACGGGGCGTGGAGTAAAAGTCACAGTAGGCACACTTGGAGTGACAGTATGGAACATGTATGTACAATCCGGCCGCCATTGTCACTTCATGCATATGGTTGTAAACTTGCAGAACCTGCAGGCATGATCATCGTCAAGACAACGTAATACCAACGGATTTCCGGCATCAGGATAAAATAGCGGATACAGAACAGCATCGAGACGCCCCAGTATCTCATCATTGAACTGACGGTAATCATATACCACTGTCTTATCGATGGTAATAGGCTGTGGAGGCTGATTCTGACCTATAGTCCTGAAACGGTAAATCATCGGCTGGACGAGCACGCTGTCATCTATGCCGGGGGTATTCTGCACATATGCGTTGCAATAAAGAAAAAGCTGGAGCACCGCCTTGTCCCGTCCCTTGGAATAGTTCTCAAACATATGTGGGACGGTAGTCTTCACCTCATCGGCTCCTGTCTTGTAGTCTATGATACGTATCACGCGCCGCCCTTCTGAATCAACGACCTCATCGACACGGTCAATAGTATAGCTGAAATTAAGAGTAAGCCGATCGGATATACGGAGCTTTACATTCTCCTTACGCTCTCCGGAGATGAAGGTAAAACTATCATAGCTGTCAAGTTCATGTGCAAGCATATATCTGACCATATCAAGCATCATACGGGATATAAGCTCGGCATCGCCCGTAAGGGGCGCCTGATCCTCAGGCCTGCGCCCCAGATACAGTTCGTTGATGGCTTTCTTTATTTCAGGCATTATCACATCCGCCCGGTTGATAATATTGATCATGCTACGGTCTATCACCACCGGACGGCCTTCTGTCTGCAACGACGTGTACAGGCGCTCAACTACCTGATGCAGCACAGAGCCGAAAGTAGCCTCGTCAAAGAAATCCCTGACATCGTCGTTATCAAAATACCCTTCGAGATAACTGAGCGCAAACTGTATGGGACAGTTTATATAATTATTGATTGATGTGGCCGAGATATAACGGGGGTCGGTTTCTGATATATACCGGTCAAGAATCGCCCGACGTCCGGTATCTATACATAATGATACCGGATCATTGTCCTCAACCCTAAGATCATAGGTAACGTTTCGTTGTACAAGCCCGGGCGGACGATACAGATATCTCAGCTGATTGATATAACGCGAAGGCTCTCCGCTTCTGGTTCCACGGGTACGGGAATCATAGAGCAGATACACACGTCTGGCACGTGTTATGAGACGGTAAAAGTAATAGGCCGAGATACTCTCCTGATGTTCTATGGTAGCCATACCGTATCCCTTACGGAGTGCCGGCGGGATGAAAGAACGCGAGAAATGTCTGCGGGGGAACACTCTCTCGTTCATTGACGTGATGATTACATTGTCAAAGTCGATCGCACGGGTCTCGAGCATACCCATTACCTGCAGCCCCCTGAGAGGACGTCCTTCAAATGATACGCTCTCTCCTGCAGTAAGTTTCTCCACGAGATGGAATACCGTAGCATCGGACAGATCCACGTCAAGGTCGTCAAGATGTGCACGCTGCATAAGCTGCAGCTCGTCAAGGGCATTAAGGTAGCGGCGTATGAAACCGGCCTCAAGCGCCCCGGCGGCAGTCAGTGTCACCTCAGGAAGAGTGTCGTCACGTTCCTCTTCGCATGCATCATCCGGCCCGACGGCATATTTTGCGTAAACAGAATCCAACAGCCACTCCATCAGCTTCTTCATGAAGGCAAACACTTCACGGCTCGAAGCAGGATTGGCCGACAGGCCGAAAAGAGGGTGCAATGGCGCATATGCCTCAGACATGAGAAGCGTACACGGTACATTGAACAGTCTGCAGCTGCTGATAACCTTACAGATTCCGTCACATGTCACACTGCTTATGGATCGGATGAGCGGATGGGACAATACAGTGACTACATCATCCCTGAAAAATGAGTTTTCATATCTGGACCTACGCGCTCTCATCTGCATGGAGACAACCGATGCCACAAGCGATGCCACAGAGGTGTTACGCAACTGGAATCCCATAGTGACATTCACTTCCTTTATATTGACAGGCATACTATTGATCATCGGAAGGCACAGATTCTCTTCGGGAAATACGATAGCTGTCGAAAGAAGAGTATTATCGTTCCCTCCGTCAGGCAACAGTGAAGACACTATATCGGACACAATCTTGATCTGCCCGCTGACAGAAGGAACTCCTATAACTTCTATACGCGGCCATTCATCCACCCGGCATCCCACTCCGACCGCATCGGCCGGCTGAGGAAAATTCCTGACATAATGTTTAAGGAACCTGATAGCACGGTTGCTTTGATCGTCAAACGACGGCGACGCATAATCCCAGAAGAAATCGGCAATACCCTTGTCCCGCATCACACCGAATATACGTTCCTCCACTGTCGAAAGCACGTTAAAACCGACAAAAACATAGCGCTCAGCCCGAAATCGCTCGGGAGACGCAGCTGTCATTATATCCAGAGCACGGCGATACATGCGGCCCTGATAGGTAAGACCACGACTCGCCAGTTCTTCATTGAACGTATCATACAGCCTTTTCATAACCTGCCACAGTCTGATAAACCCGGCTGTAGAACGACGATCGGAATGCTCTCCGGTATCGCTGACATGAACAGCATGGTTCCAGAAGTCGGCGGCCTGGCGCGGTGTGCGGTCCTCGCCCCAGTAACGTCTGATCACCTCAATCTGCTCGGGTGTGAGATAATTTGAACTGATCTCACGCAATGCCCCGATGTTGTGAAATAATTCTGACGGGTTTACAAGATACTTGTCGACATCGGTAAAATCACTCAGCAACACATCTCCCCAATACTGGAACTTATTGAAGTCTATACTGTCCGGCTCTTCCCCTTCCGGCGTGCCGGCAAGCACTATATCCCGATAGCA
This sequence comes from uncultured Muribaculaceae bacterium, assembly GCA_910584665.1. Lineage (GTDB taxonomy): Bacteria > Bacteroidota > Bacteroidia > Bacteroidales > Muribaculaceae > JAAVFS01. The sequence continues at coordinate 26,628 of CAJUBL010000020.1, forward strand.
TCGGTACAGAATGAACAGCTGCTCAATGCGGGTAGCTTCCACTTCGTCTGTAAAGTCAGCTACAAAATCACTTATTGTCATCACCTCGGGGTGTATCAGCGGATAACCCGCATCCTCGGCCGCACGTCCCAGAAAATAATTGAAAAACACACCGGCGCGCTTGTTTGGAAAAACAAAACAGTAATCAATAACTCCCCGGCCGCAACGTGATATATAGTACTCGGCAATATCCTGCAGCAACGGTTTCATCGGCGCAATAACATTATTACTCTGACTGCAAAGTCATACATTATGATCCTGGCATTGCCATTGGCTTTGATATCGGTAACAGTCTTCTCAAGACGTGATGTAAGTTCGAGAACATTACGTTCATTGATAAAGCGGTGGAAGTTATGTGCGAACTGCTCCTCATCGACCGTAAGATAACGGAGCTCCGGCACAGCGAGCTGATAAAGAAAGTTCTCACGTACCTGATCAAGACAATAGGACAGAAAATCTACCGATCCTTCCCGTCCCATGGAAGCGATCTCATTAGACCATATACGCAGTTCGGCAACACGCTTTTTATAAGCAAGTCTCATAAGCCGCATAAACAGTTCGAGAAACTGTTGCCGCCGTTCTATATTATGTACACGCGCATCGGCCTGCAATATGCTTCCCTCGGCGAGATGGGCCTGAATCATCGCCTCACCCGCGGAGAGACCGTATCGGCTCTCTATATACCGCATCACGACATCATCGTGGAGTCTGAGCATCTCCACCCGCTGTGTGCGCGAATATATCGTAGGCAGAACCGACTCGGCATCATTGCTCACAAGTATGAAAAGTGAATCGCCCATCGGCTCCTCTATAAGTTTAAGAAGTTTGTTGGCACACTCCACTCTCATACGCTCGGGAAGCCACATAATGTTTATCTGACGGCCGCCATGTGAAGTAAGGCTCATGAACCGCATTATCTCAACGCTTTCCTCAACATATATAGCGGGCTGACCGTTTACATTGTCAAGCATAGCCAGCCACTGACCGAAATCCATGTACGGATTGTCTGCGACATATTCGCGCCAACGCTCTATCTCATCGTCGGAGACCGTCCGTTCACCTTTCTTCAGTACCGGATATGAAAAATGAGTGTCGATATGGTTGAACGACCGGTGTTGCAGACACGAAGGGCATCTGCCGCAACTATCGCCGTCATGCCGGTCTGTACAGTGTATATACTGTGCCAGAGCTCTGGCCATCATCATCTTACCGATGCCAGGCTGTCCATGTATAAGGAGCGCGTGAGGCATACGGTCATCATCGACGAGATTACGCAGACGTGTCTTGACAGGCTCGTGTCCCGGAATATCAGCGAACCTCATTTTCACACAGTTTTTGAAGCACACGCTTTACACTTGGCACGGCATTGTGTGAATAGAAGTGAATCGACTTTATGCCTTTGCCATATAAATCCATTGCCTGCCTCACACACCAGTTCACGCCCACAGTCTTTGCCTGGTCGTCATCGGCACAAGCCTCTATCTCTGCAACAAGGGAGTCAGGCAGTTTTACGCCGAAAACCGTTGGCAGCAATGTTGCCTGACGGCGTGTCACGACAGGCTTGAGCCCCGGAATGACCGGAACATTGATACCAGCTTCCCTGCAACGCCCGACAAAATCAAAGTAGACATTATTGTCAAAGAACATCTGTGTTACAATATACGAAGCTCCGGCATCAACTTTCTTCTTCAACGACATCAGATCGGCAACCGGATCCTTAGCCTCGAGATGAACCTCCGGATAACCGGCAACACCGTAATCGAACGGTACTAGAGGCTTGGCGTCCATCTCACTGCCATCAGCAAAACGGCCGGCATTGAACTCGCCGACCTGCCGTTCAAGCTCCAGAGCATGGGCGTGTCCATCGGCATTCGGAACGAAACAATTGTGATGCTTAGCCTTGTCTCCGCGAAGCACCAGAAGATTACGTATATCAAGAAAGCTGAGATCTATAAGAGCATATTCCGTCTCCTGTCTCGAATATCCGCTACATATCATATGAGGTACCGCCTGGATACCGTAGCGATTCTGTATAGCCGCAGCCACGGCAACCGTACCGGGTCTGGAACGTTCGGTGAACCTACGGATAAGCCCGTCGTCATCCGTTTTCACCACAACCTCACTACGATGAGTAGTGATATTGATGTAAAGCGGATTATATTCTATCAGCGAGTCAATATCTTCAAAGAGGCGCGCTATACCCCTGCCTTTGAGAGGTGGCAGCACCTCAAACGAAAAAGCACGTCCGCCTGACTGTTCGATAAGCTGAGGTATTGTCATTATATTATATAGAGATATGGAGATATATATTTGCTGTATACGGTGTGCGCCGTATAACAATAAACAAAAGTACTTAAAAAAACAATTACCTTCAAGAAATAACATACAAAAAAAATCGATCCTGAATTGATTTCCAGGATCGACTTCTTCAAGTGGCGGGGGAAGGGATCGAACCTCCGACCTTTGGGTTATGAGCCCAATGAGCTACCACTGCTCTACCCCGCAGTATTTACGTATGCAAAGGTATGGACTTTTTATATTCCATGCAAATTTTTTCACGTTAATTTTTGCAAACTCACATATTGAGGAAATTTTTCCTTAATCGCTTGCTCAATTGCGGAAAAATTTCCTTAATTTTGCATCATCTTTGACAGGACATCTCATACAGGCTGTCAATAATTGGTTTTCAATAGGTTTGTTTCTAAGGTGAAATTATTGTGAAACCACTGGAGGGGATAATTGTTTACAATTTATCAAATAATGCTGAAAAAAATGGACACGAGTGCAAAGAAAAAGATTGTTGTGATAGGTGGTGGATTTGCCGGACTCAACTTCGTCAAACGTATCGACAAGGAAAAATTCGACATCACACTGATCGACCAGAACAACTTTCACAGTTTCCCTCCTCTGTTTTATCAGGTAGCCTCGGCCGGCATTGATGCGTCCGGAATATGTTTTCCGCTCAGACGCGAACTACGTAAATACCGCAAGGCCAAAGGTCTGTACTTCAATATGGCACGCGTCCGTACAATCGACACCGAGGCACAGACAGTGACCACCGACGAGGAGACAATCCACTACGACAAACTTGTAATAGCCGCCGGAACAACCAATAATTTCTTCAGTATGCCCGAATTACGTGACACTGTATACACACTGAAATCAATACAGGAGGCGATCCGGTGCCGCAACGATATAATGGACCGGCTCGAACGGGCCTGTATAGAACACGATACCGAAAAACGCCGTCGTATGCTATCGTTTGTTGTGATAGGCGGTGGACCTACCGGGGTAGAAGTAGCCGGAGCATTGGGAGAGATGAAACGCTATGTATTACCTCGTGAATACCGTCAGATAAACCAGGATGAGATCACGATAACCCTTATTGAAGGAACCGACCGTGTATTACGCACAATGTCAGAGAAATCGTCAGCCCAGGCCGCCAGATATCTCGAATCACTTCTCGTACATGTCAAGCTCGGACACAATATGAAACGATACGAGGACGATATTGTCACACTTGACAACGACGAGCAGATACCGGCAGCCATGCTTATATGGACTGCCGGCGTGAAAGGTGTCGAATTCGATTTCTCCGGAGGGACCGTCAGACCAGCGCGCGGTAACCGTATCGAAGTCGATCAATACTGCAGAGTAAAAGGCGTCAGCGATGTATATGCTCTGGGAGATATCGCGCTGATGACCACCCCCGAATATCCCGCAGGTCATCCACAGCTGGCACAGGTTGCCATACAGCAGGCTATAATGGTCGCACGCGATATAAACCGCGGCAAGGTTACCGAAGGATTCAGATACAAAGACAAGGGAACAATGGCAACCGTAGGCCGTAACCGGGCTGTGGTTGATCTTAACCACATCCACTTCAAGGGATTCTTCGCCTGGCTTACGTGGATGGTTGTACACCTGATGTCACTCTTAGGCATGCGCAACAAGGTCAGCGTATTCATCGACTGGATATGGGACTACTTTACCTATAGCTCATCGACAAGACTTTTAATACACCCGGGCAAATACCCACAGCGCAAGCGCTGGCTTAAGGAATAAGCCATTGCCTGATCCGACACAATATTATCCCAAATCGGCACAAAAGAAATTTCAACCAATTTCTCCACCTTTCGGATTATCCACTTCTAATCCATAATTGTGAAATTTGTTCAATAAAATTTCATAATTATGCTAAAGAACTTACGTTTTATTCTGTTAGGTGCAATACTTATTCTGCCATCGCCACGCCACACGTTCAAAGCCTCTTCATGCAGCACTGATACCGTGACATCAGTCAAATTCTCCGATCCGATCGATATCAACCACCCTATATCACCATACGCGCTTCCTTACTCAAGAACCGGGAACTCTTATGACTGGAAAAGGCTTTGGAATAATACGGCTGTATTATCCGGGGCATTTATAGGTACACTTCTCGGGCTGGAATGCCTTCCGGAAGATGCGACATCGTGGAATAGAGCAGAGATTCAGGACATTCCTCTGTTTAAACGCTGGCACAAGTATGTAATTGAAAAAGGTCCAGAATGGGATCATGACAAGTTTTATTTCAATTACATACTTCATCCATATGCAGGTGCCGCTTATTTCATGAGTGCCCGCACATGCGGATTCAATTTCTGGCGATCCTTTCTATACAGCTCGATAGTATCGACCGTAGGATGGGAATTCGGGATCGAAGCATTCATGGAACGACCATCTTATCAGGATATATTTATAACTCCGGTTGTCGGCAGCATATTAGGCGAATGGTTCTATCATGTCAAACGCAATCTGGTTGACAACGGCTATTGTCTGCTCGGATCCAAAGTGTTAGGCAACATTGTGGCATTTCTCATCGATCCAGTAAACGAGTTCACCGGCCTGTGGCTCGGCAACCCCGCCCGCGATATAGCCCGCGAACATTCAGACCACTCAACTCACGGAAGCCAACTGACGCTCACCCCCACTCTCATAGGTCCCCGAAAAGGTTTCTCTCTCGCTATAACATTCTAATACAATTTTACGATACAAAATATAACGAACTATCAATTTAAAATATAGCATATAATGAAAAAAAGGAGTCACATGACTCCTTTTTTTTCATTATATAAATAGAATATCATTTCTTGCTGTCAACTGCCGCTTTCTCGACGGGAAGACAGGCCACATAATTCTTCATATATCGGTTGAACCCTTCGACATCCTCGGCAGCAGGTCTGATCTCCACACCTGTGTCTCCGGCAAACACACACCTGTCAAGATAGTCTGCAAGAGACAATCCATCTGCATTGTTCACCAGATAGCCGGCCAGAAGAGCGACGCCCCAGGCCCCACCTTCGCCGGCAGTCTCCATGACCGAAATCGGCGAGTTGATAGCCGCGGCAAGAATACGCTGTCCCACACCGGCTGTCTTGAAGAGTCCGCCATGCCCCGTGATACGGTCAACCATGACTTTCTCGTCGTTGAACAGGATATCATTTCCAAGCTTCAGGATAGCCACCGACGCATGCAGATGAGCTCGCATAAGATTGGCAAGATTAAACCTGTCACCCACCGAGCGCACAAGCATAGGACGTCCTTCCTCGTTATTGATACCGGCTATAGGTTCACCCGAAAAGTAGTTATAGGATACCAGTCCGCCACAATCGGCATCACCGGTAAGGGCATTGTTATAAAGTTTGCTGTAGATCTCATCCATATCGACAGGCACCCCCAGCAACCGGTTATATTCCTTGAAAATATTCACCCATGCATTCAGGTCACTGGTGCAATTGTTGCAGTGTACCATGGCTACGAGACTGCCATCAGGGGTAGAGACCATATCAATCGACTCGTAAGGACGGCTCAGCTCTTTTTCGAGCACAATCATCGAGAACGAGGATGTGCCGGCCGACACATTGCCTGTGCGCTGCTTAACGGCATTGGTAGCGACCATGCCGGTACCTGCATCACCCTCGGGAGGACACAGCGGGCAACCGGATGCAAGATGACCTGACGGATCAAGCGCTTTAGCACCCTCCGGAGTAAGAACTCCGGCATTCTCACCGGCGACAAGAACACGGGGCAGAATCTCACCGAGTCTCCATCCATATCCATCTGAAGACACGAGACTGTCAAATTTTCCGATCATCCCGGTATAATAGTCCCTGGTAGCCGGATCAACAGGAAGCATACCCGAAGCATCGCCTATGCCAAGGACTTTCTCTCCCGTAAGTTTCCAATGGATATATCCGGCCAATGTTGTCATGAAATCAATTCGCGACACATGCTCCTCGCCATTGAGTATGCATTGGTAAAGATGTGAAATACTCCAGCGCAACGGAATGTTGTAAACGAAAAGCGAAGACAATGCGGCGGCGGCCGGACCGGTATTGGTATTACGCCATGTGCGGAACGGCACAAGCAGTTCTCCATACCTGTCAAAGACCATGTAACCATGCATCATCGCACTGATGCCTATCGAAGCCAGACGAGTGATATCGGTAGCATATTTTGACATCACATCCTCACGAAGCCGGGCATAACAATCCTGCAGCCCATGCCATATGGCATCAAGGCTGTATGTCCAGAGGCCGTCTACGAGCTGATTTTCCCACTCATGGCTGCCCTGGGCTACGGGACGGTTCTCCTGATCGACGAGAACAGCTTTGATGCGGGTAGAGCCAAACTCGATACCGAGTATGGCCTTACCTGCCTCAATTGTTTCCTTGGGATTGAGCTTCATGGCTTAGCAGAGAGATTTGTTAAGCATATAGTATACTTCACCCATCTGGAGATCTTTCCTTACCGAAGCCATGGTCGAGTTTCTGTCAATATGAACCATCTCGATACCGGCCATCTCGGCATAGTCTTCCCAGTACTCGGGAGTGATGTCATAGCTGAAGCACGAATGGTGAGTACCTCCGGCAAGTATCCATGCGCCTGCACCGACCTCGAAGTTCGGCATCGGGATCCAAAGGGCCGATGCGACAGGAAGCTTAGGCAGAGGTTTGGACTTGATACACTCCACATCGTTGACAATAAGTCGGAAACGGTTGCCGAGATCAATGACAGTCGCAGTCACACCGTTACCCGGCTTGCTGGTGAACACGAGACGTGCAGTCTGAGCCTTGCGTATTCCTATGCCGAGGAAGTGGACCTCAAGGCGGGGACGTTCCTCGGCGATAAGAGGACATACCTCAAGCATATGGGCCTGTAGTATGGAGCTGTTTTTTCCGTCAAAGTTAAGCGTATAGTCCTCAAGGAACGAGCATCCTGCGGGAAGACCCTGTGTCATATACCATACCGTGCGGTACAATGCGGCCGACTTCCAGTCTCCTTCGGCCCCGAATCCGTAACCCTCGGCCATAAGACGTTGCGATGCGAGACCGGGAATCTGACTGAAACCTACAAACTTGGGATCATTTATATCCTGTGTGCCCAAGTCGTCGAAGTTTGTTGTAAATCCTTTCGCTCCCTTGGCGGTAAGGATAGAGCGCAGAGCAAGCTCGGCCTTGGCGGCCTCAAAAACCGATCTGTACCCCTCAGTACCCTCTTCTTCAAGACTCCTGTCATGAGCATAGAGAGAGAAATACTCTTTCATCAGTTCCTTAACAGCATCATCCCCGACTTTCTTATAATGTTCCATCAGCTCGCTGACAGGAGTATAGTCAACATGGTAGCCCATACGTACCTCGGCCTCCACCTTGTCTCCATCGGTAACGGCGACATTATTCATCTGATCGCCGAAGCGGAGTATGAGCATATCCTGAGAGTCTGCCCAAGCGGCAGCTACGCGTGACCATACGGCTATCCGGTCCTGGGTCTTCTCATCCTTCCAGTAACCTACCACTACCTTACGCCGTACACGCATACGGGCGCATATGTGACCGAACTCCCTGTCGCCATGAGCACTCTGGTTAAGATTCATGAAATCCATATCCATGGTATCCCACGGTATCTCGGCATTGTACTGTGTGTGGAGATGCAACAGAGGTTTTGTCAGTTTCTGCAATCCATGAATCCACATCTTGGCAGGCGAGAATGTATGCATCCAGGTTATCACACCCACACACTTCTCATCATTACTTGCCGCCGACATGAGAGTCTCAACCTCTTTCGAGGAGTTGGCTGTTCCTTTATAAACCACCCTGACAGGAAGACGACCAGAACTGTTAAGGCCTTCGACCATTTCCTTTGAGTGAGCGTCTACAGCTACGACCGCATCACCACCATATAGAAGTTGCGCACCGGTTATCCACCAGAGTTCCAGATTTTCAAATGCTTTCATGATAAGAATATTTAGTTGTTTATTATTTATACTTGGTTATTATTCAATGTTTTGTCTGTCCATAGTAGGCACCGGGACCATGCTTGCGGTTATAATGCTTCTCGATGAGCAACGGGTTCATGGTCAGACCGGGATTCACGCCATAGGCTATGAATGCCATCTTGGCAACCTGTTCCATCACCACGGCGTTGTGCACGGCATCATGAGGATCTTTACCCCATGAGAATGGGCCATGGTTCCTGACAAGCACACCGGGGGTGTGCATGGGGTTCATCTCCCCGAACCGCCTGATTATTACATTGCCGGTCTCGAGTTCATACTGTCCTTTCACCTCACTTTCGGTCATATCGGCCGTGCAGGGAATGGCATGATGGAAATAATCGGCATGGGTAGTACCTATATTAGGTATATCCTTTCCTGCCTGAGCCCATGCGGTGGCGTAGGTCGAATGTGTATGGACAACACCGCCGACCTCCGGCCATGCCCTATAGATGGCAAGATGGGTCGGAGTATCACTTGAAGGTTTCAGGTTTCCCTCTGCAATATTACCGTCAAGATCAACCACAACCATATCATCGGCTTTCATGGTGTCATAGTCAACTCCGCTGGGTTTGATGACCACGAGCCCGCTTTCACGGTCGATACCGGAGACATTACCCCAGGTGAATATCACAAGTCCGTGCCTGACGAGATCAAGATTGGCACGGAACACTTTTTCTTTAAGTTCTTCGAGCATAATAATGAATCTTTAAGGTTATCAGATATGGAAAACACCGTTGTCAAGCAAGGGGTTGTACCGGTACATGGCAGCACCCCGACGGGATGTTGTCTTATCTATAAGATCGGTTTTCTCGATACATGGATTCTCCGAAACACGTTTCCTGAAGTTACGCTTGTCGAGATTTTCACCCGTCACTGCCTCATATAGCTGTTGTAACTGAGTGAGAGTAAAACACTTCGGCATAAGGCTGAAGGCTATAGGCTCTATGGCGAAACGCTGTTTGATGAATGTCAGCGCCTTAGAGACCATATCGGAGTGGTCGAATCCAAGTTCAGGCAGGTGGTCAAGTTCAATCCACTGCGCATCGTGTCTCTCAACCCGCTGACGGTCATGTTCATCAAAATTGATGAGTGCACAATAAGCGACCGAAATAACACGGGCTCCCGGATCACGGTTGACAGCTCCGAATGTTCCGACCTGCCGCATGTACACATCGCTCAATCCGGTGAGTTCCAGAAGAACACGCTTCGCCGCATCATCGACACTCTCGTCGGCACGCACGAAGCCGCCCATCAGAGACCACCGTCCCATCTCGGGCTCGAACCGCCGCCGTGCGAGCAACAGGCTCAGACGGCTGTGGTTCAAGCCGAAGATGACACAGTCGACGCTGACTATGAATCGGTCACTATCGCTGTAATAGGCGGTCATAAAATATGAATCATAGGTTAGAGATTACCAGAAGTACCAATAGAAAGCGGCTGTAATGCCAAGAATTATCACCGTGTGGATGACATCCCATTTGTCCCAGCTTGCACGGGTAGCAGCTCGTTGCTCGGCCGTAGACGTTCCGAACACGAGGCCCTGGATCTTTGCCGGATCAGGAGCCTTGGTACAAAGACTTACGAAGAATACAACCAGCAGGCAGAATACCAGCATCCATCCGCAGAAGAACAACCAGTTCATGTCATAGAATACAGCCTGAAAAATATTTCCGTCACCACCAGGCACAACACCGGCATTGCTGTAATATATCTTGGCGCCAAGACGGGTCAGTCCGATCACAAGACCTGCGATAAGGCCCCACATACCGCCCTGGGCTGTGGCACGCTTCCAAAGCACACCTGCAAGGAATGCGGCGGCTATACCTGGAGCCAGGACCGACTGGACATCCTGAAGGTAGGTATACAGAACATCACCGACCGAACGCATGACAGGAATCCAGAGTATACCGAGCACCACGATTACAACAGTCGCTACCTGACCGATCTTCACAAGCTTCTTAGGATCGGTTTTGGGCTTGTAACGCTGCCAGAAGTCGATGGTGAACAGAGCGGCAGACGAGTTGAACAGAGATGCCAGAGAGCTCATGAGAGCAGCAAGAATACCACAGACAATAAGTCCTTTAACACCGGCGGGCAACAATTTGGCTACCAGAGTGGGGAACGCAGCATCGGCATTGGCATTGCCATTATCAAGCAATGGCAGGAATGTCTGGCCGTCGGCAATCATATTCTGGTGGATTGCAAAAGCAATCATACCGGGAATAAGGAACAGGAACACAGGAAGCAGCTTGAGGTAAGCGCCGAAGATTGTACCACGGCGGGCCTGCTTCTCGTCCTTACCCGACAGAACACGCTGTACGATGAACTGGTCGGTACACCAGTACCAGAAACCGATTACCGCCGAAGCGATCAGAGCACCTGCCCAAGGGAAAGCCGGGTCATCATTGGAACGCATAAGATTGGTCATCGTATCGCCATATTTATTCACCTCAACAGCGTTACAGATCTCCATCATCTTATCCCAGCCGCCAAGTTCCTTAAGGCCAAGCACAAGTATTATGGCAGAGCCGAGCAATAGTATAGGTGTCTGAAGGACCGAAGTATACAGTACCGACTTCATACCGCCGAAAATGGTATACAGAGCCGTAATAAGCACAAGGCCGATAGCGGCGATCCAGAAGAAGTCAATACCCCACAGCGTGTCAATACCAAATACCTGCTGGAAAACGAGACCACCGGCATATACTGTAACAGCGACCTTTGTCAGGACATAACTGATGAGTGAGATGATCGACAATATAGAACGGGACGCACCATTGTAGCGGCGCTCAAGGAACTCAGGCATGGTATATACCATGGAGCGGGTGTAGAACGGAACGAATACCCAGCCGAGAATAAGGATCATCCAGCCCTGGATTTCCCAGTGGGCCATAGCCATCCCGCTTGAGGCTCCGGATCCGGCAAGGCCAATCAGATGCTCCGAGCCGATGTTTGACGCAAAAATCGAGGCACCTATAGCGATCCATGTAGCATCCTTGCCTCCCAAGAAATAATCAGCCGCATTATTCTGCTTCTGCTTCATTACCCATAGTATGATACCTATCAGGGCAAGGAAAAAGACGCCTATCACAAGCCAATCCAATAATTCCATAATCAATAGTTTAAGGTAAGTTATTACAATAAAGTGAATTTAATCGCGCAATCATATCACTCGGCCACCGAGAAACGGAACACACAGTGACTTCTGTAGGTCTGGCCCGGCTCGAGAATCACCGAAGGCCACTCAGATTTATTGGGACTGTCAGGATAATGCTGGGTCTCAAGGCATATTGCAGCACGCTGGTTGTATACTTTGCCGCCTTTGCCTGTAACGGTTCCGTCAAGGAAGTTGCCGGAATAGACCTGAATGCCAGGTTCGTCGGTAAACACATCGAGTCTGATGCCAGTTGAAGGAGATACGAGAGTCGCAGCAATCTGCGAGTCGTCGCCCTGAGTGTTGAGAACCCAGTTATGATCATATCCGTTACCGTTCCTGAGCTGATCAAAGTCATAATCATTAATCTCTGAACCTATTGACCTGGCCTGAGTAAAATCCATAGGTGTACCTGCCACTGGTGCAATCTCACCTGTAGTCATAAATGTAGAGTCGACGGGGGTAAAATAATCGGCATTGACTGTAAGCATATTGTCAGTGATTGCCTGGTCGGGATTGCCGTTGAGGTTGAAATATGAGTGGTTTGTCATGTTTATGACAGTCGTGGCATCGGTAGTGGCCGAATAGGCTATATCAATAGCATTGTCACTTGTCAGCATATAGGTGACAGTGGCTGTCACATTGCCTGGGAAATTATTGTCTCCGTCAGGCGAGGTGATGGTAAGACTGAGAGTCGAGTCATTCAGCTGCTGAGCATTGTAGACCTGATACTGCCATCCTGTAGGACCACCATGAAGACAGTGTCCGTAATTGTTCTGCGGCAACCGGATGGAATCGCCGTTGATTACAATCACACCTTTATTTATACGGTTGGCATAACGGCCTATTGATGCACCGAAATCAGATTTGTTGTTCTCGGGCAGATATGCCTGTATAGAATCGAAGCCAAGCACAACGTCACGCATCATGCCGTCACGGCCGGGCACCATTACTGAAACTATACGGCCGCCATAATTGGTTATACAGACTTCCATGCCGTTGGCATTGGAAAGAGTGTACAGAGCTGTCGAGTCTGTCAGAAACTTATCGGGATCAAGACCACTCTTGGTAAGTGTCTTTTCGGCTGTTCCAGAACATGCCGTCATCAGCGCAATCATTACACCTGGTATCAATACTTTGCTCGCGTGATTCATGGTTTAGTCGTTTTGTTTTTTTAATTGGATAATTCAGTAGTTTTAATTTTTGGGTGTAAAACTAACACTTATACAGATGCTCGCCAAATAAAATAACATGTTTTACAACATGTTTCTCTGTTTATACACCTTTTTACTCAAAAATCCACAATTGAAGCAATAAAAACAAAATGCATATACCTATACGACAAAACGAGCCGCACCAACCATAATTGCGTGACCAGCCATCAGACCCACGATAACAACCGCGGTTACCACTCGTATGCAACGCTCAGGCCAAGCGCATTCAAGGTAACACCATCACCATCCCAGCGATAATAATTACTGTTGGAAGTCACCAGCTGATAAGTCAGGCCCACATTGAATGCCTGTCTGGAATTGGCATCTGAAACCGGAATCCTGACACCGACCGACGGTTTGAGGTAGAATTGGGTATTACCGGACAATCGACCATGCTGCAATGTAAGATAACGGTTACCGAGCAACCATGAAGCTCCAAGTTTCAAGTCAATATAGGCCCCCATACCACGTCCGGCACCTATGTTAAAACGGAAATCGGTAAAAACCGGAACCATTGCCTTTGTTCTGGATGTCGAGTGGTCATAATATCCGGGGTATACCCCTCCCCAGTCGTTCTTATCAACTACATCGTTACGCACTATTGCCATATCGACGCCAAGGCCAACCCCCATGAAGAACCACGACGAATACTGAAAGCCCTGAGATGTGGATATACCCACAAAATTGGCATGGTTTTCACCAAATCCGGCCAATCCGGCTATCTCGACAAAACCCCTATAATTCATCGAGCCTGATAAAGCAGGCGATATCAATCCCGACAACTGGCTGGCAATCTGGTAATATTGTGCACGAGCCCCGAAACATATACAAGACATTAAAACAGTTCCCAGTATCCATTTAAAGCAGATTCCTCTCATATTCAAATAGTTTGACCATATAACGAATATTCACACGTATTTGTTGTCTCATTTCATCCTTTTAGCTAACTTCGCAGTAAAATATACCATCATGACAATAGCCATCATTCTCACATCGACGATAGCTCTCGCCCTGCTCATAGCCTTTATCCCGATCCAACGGTCCGCCTCACGTTCCCGCGAAATGATTTCGGGACTTGAAGCTACTGTAAAAGAACGCGATACGACCATAGCATCCCTCAGGCATGAAATGCAGGCCAGATCAGAAGCAACACACTCCGAACATGAACGTCTGATAACCCAGCTGCAGATAGAGAAATCCCAGTGTGCCCGACTCGAGGAACGCCTCCAGTTCATCGAGCAGGAGCGCCGGCGCATCGCTGAAGAACGTGAACAGGAACGCCGACAAGCCGCGGCTGAGCGTGAACAGGAACGGCAACGGCTCGCGACAGACAGTGAACAACGTTTCAATATCCTTGCCCGTGATATTCTCGAGGCAAACACAAAACGGTTCAAAGAGCAGTCGGAGCAACGTCTCGGCGACCTGCTCAATCCCCTGCGAGAGGAACTCGACCGTTTCAAACGTTCTGTGAACGAAGCCTATAGCAATGAGGCTCGAGAACGATTCGCCCTCAGCGAACGTATAAAGGAACTGGTCCAGCTCAACGAAACCATAGGTCGTGAGGCTAAAGATCTGACACGCGCCCTACGTGGTGACAGCAAGATTCAGGGAGACTGGGGCGAAATGATTCTGGAGACCATCCTCGAGAAATCAGGTCTTCGTAAAGGCGTTCACTTCGAACTGCAGGTAACAACCGATGCCGACGGCAATACTCTGAAAGACAATCAGGGACACATTATCAGACCGGACGCAGTCATAAACTATCCTGACGGCCGGTGTGTCATCATTGACTCCAAAGTATCACTCACGAGCTATCTCGATCTCATAAACAGTGATCCGGCATCAGACACTTATCGTGACGCATCCCAAGGACACCTGCGCTCGGTAAGACAGCATATCAAGGAGTTGGCCACAAAGAACTATCAGGATTTTGTCGGCGGCAAACGTGCCGATTTTGTCACGATGTTCATTCCCAACGAAGGAGCCTATATGGCTGCAATGAATCTCGATCCCAAACTGTGGCAGGAGGCTTATGACCAGCGCGTACTCATCGTCTCCCCTACCCATCTGTTATCATTTCTCAGGCTTGCCGAGCAGATGTGGAGACAGGACGACATGAAACGTAATGTACTGGAGATAGCCGAAGAAAGCGGAAAGATGTACGACAAGTTTGTGGGATTCGTCGATGACATGACTAAGATAGAGAAAGGACTGACAGCTACCGAGACCGCATTCCGCGACGCCATGGGCAAACTGAGTGAAGGCCGTGGAAACCTTGTGCGCCGCGCCGAGAAACTCCGCGCCATGGGGGCCAGAACTACCAAAACAATCAGCCAGTCACTGGCGGCGAAGTCCATTCCGGAAGTTCCCGACCTCACCGAGTAAACACATCACGGCCATACCAGAAATAAGTATCCGGAGCGAAAATATATGAATCGTCAGTACTGATTGATTGTCTTCAGGCTGCCGTCATCAAACCGGATAGTCATATAACGTGCTGTCCCGTAACTACCTTCTTCAGGGAATTCATATTTCCAGGTTTCTGTTCCGTAACTGTATTCAGTGGTTTTCGGGCGGCCGAGTTTTGACCGGACCTCACTCTTTGACATTCCCACGGCAAGATTTACATAACCTCTGCGGCCTTTTACCTCAATAGAATCATTTTCAATAACATCCGGAGCAGCAACTTCCTCTATATAAACCGTATCATCGGCAAGGACACTATCATCATAATCGCCGTCATAATACCCACCACGGTCCCCTATGACATAGATACCAAGTGCAAACAGACCAAGGAATGTGGTTCCTATTCCGGCTATGAATCCAAGGAAAAAGACTAATACTCTATTCATGAGACATTACAGGTTTATTGATCGGATGATGATAATTACAACAAGACACGGTATCAATGGATACATTCAGATTGTACCGGTCAAATATATCACGGGCGCTCTTAAGAAACCGACTGCGATGATACTCCCACGGGGATGCCTCCATGATATCACATGCATTAACCAGGCGGAAGTTATGGCCACCCCCTGCAGGTATTGTAAAAACCGGCAGGTAACCGGCACCATCAATATACGGTCGTCCGTCCAAGGTCCGTTTCAGCGACAGCCTTACCATAACCCCGCCACGGGTATCACGGGTTTTCATATTGGAGATAAAATTCCCCAGAGAATATACAATCAACTGCCTGCGTAGCGGATCATCGTCAGCCACCCTCAGTTCCATAGGCTGTATCACATGCGGGTGACCGCCCATAACCACATCCACACCACGGTCAAGCAGGAACTGTCCCAACCTCTTCTGGACGTCATTTGGCAACAGACGGTACTCATCTCCCCAATGTATAGCTACAACAACAATTTCAGCACCGGCACTTCTCGCAGCAATGATATCACGATCCATCGCCAGAGTGTCGATATAATCGACCACGACATCCTGCCCGGGCCCGATTCCGTTCGTACCGTAAGTATAGTTCAGAAAGCCTACTTTATAGCCTTTGATGTCTTTTACAAACGGGATGCGCGATTTTCGTTCGATGCTGTCTCTATAGGTACCTATATGATCGACATTCATAGAATCAAGTACCGTCACGGTTCGTTTCAGGCCATTGTCCCGGCGGTCCAGAGTATGATTGTTGGCAGTAAGAAACATATCAAAACCTGCATTCTTCAATGCCCCGGCATAACTGTCGGGTGAACAGAAGCACGGATACCCGGCGTACGGTTTTCCACCAAGCGGTGTCTCAAGATTCACCACAGCATAGTCGGCCTTCGATATATATGGTGCAACCGCCTCGAAACACTCGCTATAGTCGTATTTACCGTCAGCCGTACGGGCAGCCTCTATCTGGGCTGAATGCTGCATCGCGTCACCGGCAAAAACAATATCGACAGGCTGGCTCAGAGAAGCCAGCACTGCCGCTATATATACCGATAGAGACTGAAGCAGACTGTCCATAATACGTCAGAGTGTTCCGGATTTAACGAAACTGTTCAATCACACCATCTTCTCATAACGTTCATCAAGGATAGACTGTTCCCTTGGCCGCAAGAAGAGTGTTCTTCATAAGTGAGACAATCGTCATGGGACCTACACCGCCCGGTACAGGTGTGATATACGAACACTTGGGAGCAACGTTCTCAAAGTCCACATCACCGCAGAGACGGAAGCCGCTCTTACGTGATGCGTCGGGAACGCGGGTCGTGCCAACATCAATAATTGCAGCACCATCCTTCACCATATCGGCCGTGACAAAACCGGGTTTACCGAGAGCCGCGATAATAATATCGGCACGACGTGTATGACTGGCGAGATCACGGGTAGAACTGTGACACACGGTGACAGTGGCATCACCGCCTGCCTTCTGCATCAGCAGGGCCGCCACCGGTTTTCCCACGATATTGCTACGGCCAAGCACAACACAATCAGCACCTTTGACCGGAACGTCATAGCGAGACAGCAACTCGACAATACCGGCAGGGGTCGCAGAGTGGAAACAAGGGAGTCCGATCGACTGGCGGCCGACGTTGACCGGATGGAATCCATCGACATCCTTACGGTAGTCAATAGCTTCTATAACGCGTTGCTCGTTGATGTGACGGGGAAGCGGCAACTGCACTATAAAGCCGTCAACATCGGCATCATTGTTGAGTTTATTTATGGTGTCCAGAAGGGTATCCTCGGTAACATCATCTTCAAACCGTATCAGCGTAGATTTGAATCCACACACCTCACAGGCCCTGACCTTATTGGCGACATACGTCTCACTGCCACCATCATGGCCCACGAGTATTGCAACGAGATGGGGACGGCGTTTCCCCCCGGCCACCATAGCTTCAACTTCCTGCGCGATCTCCTTTTTGATGTCATCAGACACCTTCTTTCCGTCAATCAATGTCATATCAAAACACAATCTAACTAAGATATAATCCTGTAATTCAAATTGATGAGAATGCCTCAATTTTTTTATCGTCTCATACCGCGCATAGCTCCCATAAGCTTCATCGGGTTCTTCATACCGCTCACAGCCTTCATGGCCTTACGTGTCTGTTCAAACTGATTGAGCAGACGGTTGACCTCCTGAAGGCTTGTGCCTGAACCGGCGGCGATACGCTTGCGGCGGCTACCGTTGATAATCTCCGGTTTCTCACGCTCAGCAGCTGTCATAGAATAGATTATAGCCTCAATGCCCTTGAAAGCATTGTCGTCAATCTCCACATCCTTGATAGCTTTACCAAGTCCCGGTATCATTGAAGCGAGATCCTTGAGGTTGCCCATCTTCTTGATCTGCTGTATCTGAGCAAGAAAATCATTGAAATTAAACTGGTTCTTTCGT
>CAJUBL010000021.1 GCA_910584665.1 uncultured Muribaculaceae bacterium
AGACATCATTTCTCACACCTGACGGCAAACCCAATACCGGTGACACTGTCGTAACAATCATATCACGGATATTATGCTCCCACGGCCTTAAGTTAACCTCCGATATACAACAATGCGCAGGAGTCTGGATTTATCCGCCTGAATATTTTTGTCCAAAGAATGGTTACACCGGGGAAATGTTATTGACTCCGAATACGGTGTCAATCCATCACTATGATGCTTCATGGAAGCCGTATGGCTATCGGTTGAAGAAAAAGATATCGGAAATTTTGGGCAGTCGGCTTACAGCTCTGATCAAGCGCCTGAAACACATGATCTAAGTTTCATCCGGAAAGAAGTGAAGCGCAGATCCATCCGGATGGTTAATTTAAATCTGTGTAATCTGCGCTTTTATTCACAGATCCATCCGGATGGTTAATTTAAATCTGCGTAATCCGCGCTTTTATTCACAGATCCATCCGATGGTTAATTTTAATCCGCGCTTTTATGTTCTTAGTTGTATTCGGGGAATCCTGATGTTGCGGTTATTTTAATTGTTCCGTCATTTTCTGCAGTGACTAAAAGAGAGCTGGCTCCAGGATAGCTTTCGATCATGGAGAGTGCCGAATCGGGCGGCATTGCCATGCAGGCCGTGGCGAGGGCGTCTGCAATAGCACAGTCATGGGCTATTACCGTGGCACTCAATGTATTGGTTTGTATTGGTCGCCCGGTTACCGTACTTATTGTATGACCTATATGCACGCCGTTGATATTTTTGAAATTGCGATAGTTGCCCGATGTGGCAATGCCACAGTCTGTTATCTCGACAGTCGTCAGGCGTCGGTGTCCGGCTATGGAGTCGATGGGGGCGTCTATCATTATCCGCCATGTTTTTCCTCGGTCGTTATTCCCTCGCAGAGCAATCTCCCCTCCTATCTCTATCATATAATTGTCAGCGCCGTTGCGCCTTAGCATTCTGCCGATCTCGTCACATGCATATCCTTTTGTGACCGCACTGAAATTGAATGTTGTTGACGGCGATTTCTTTTTTATCATCATGTCGGGACCTATATGGCAGCCGTCAATGCCTACGGTTTTAAGTACGCTGGATATTACGCTGTCATTGAATGACTTGACATCATTCCCGTCATATCCGAACCCCCATAGGTTTATAAGAGGGGATATTGTGGGATCAAAAGCCTTGGCTGACACACGGTTAATATCCTGTGATATAGCCATGATGTTGGCTATGTCTTTGTCAACAGTCATTGAATGGTTGCTGTTTATCCTGGCAATGAGCGAGTTAGAGTTGAACGGCGACAGGGACATCTCGATACGGTTCATTACGGCCATTATTGAGTCGTCAAGATTACGGTCTCCGCTGTATCTGATAGTATATGTAGTGTTCCATACAGCCCCCTCCATGACGTGGAAACGCTGACATGAATCACAGCCGGTCAGTATTGCTGTAATTAAGCAGAATAGGAATGTGTGTGTAAGATATCCGGAACTGTTGTGTCTCATTTCCTGGGACGTCGGAGAGTGAAAGTGAACTGCAGGCCTCCTGATTCACGATTGGCTACTGTTATCGATCCGCCTAAGGCATTGATAGTGCTTTTTACGATTGGCAGCCCGAGTCCGGTGCCACCGTTGCGGCGGGCACGTCCCGCATCGACACGGTAGAAACGTTCGAACAGATGGTTCAGGCTCTCAGGCGGCACTCCTACACCGTCATCGTAGAAAATAAACGAATAGTAGTGCTCGCTGGTGTCGATGCATTTGATTACCATTTCGGTGCCGTGTGAGTAGAATGTGGCGTTCTTTATGAGATTGAGCAGCATTGCGTTGAGAAGAGATTTGTTTCCCATCACAATACATTCGTAGGGGAGGACCATTGATAGCTTCATGTTGCCTGCGATACCGCTTGCCTCTACCTCTTCGATCGTATTGGTCACAAGCTCTCTGAAATCGATTGGCTCGATCGAGACCGTGCCGTTTGACTCTTCAAGGCGTGTCATCGTCGACAGGTCGTTGAGCAGATCACACAGACGGTTGACCTGGCTCTGGGCTTTGGTTAGAAAGTGTGTACGGGCGTTCCCGTCCATTGACGGTTCGTCAAGCACAGTGTCGATGTATCCTTTGATGATGCCGACGGGAGTCTTCAGTTCGTGAGATATGTTGTTGGTTAGCTGACGCTTGAGTTTGGAACGTTCCTCAATGGCATGCAATGCCATGTTATGTTCATGTTCGCGTGCGGCTACCGCCGCGCTCCGTGCGTTGTATATCTGTACTACCTGACGTGTGATGTCTCCGAGTTCATCGTCGGGAAACTCGTTAAAAGTCACAAAGTCCCGGTCATTGGCGGCTCGTGTCACAAAATCTCTCAGCACCGTAATGTTGCGTGTGACATGTCGTGTGGTGACATATGCGATCACAGTCATTACTATCAGCATCGTAAAGATTATGATCCACATGAAAGCATCGGTGGTCAGGGCTTGTGATACTGACACATTATATGGAAGAATTGTTCTTACCTGAAGTGTCGAGTCGGGCGATACCAGTGTACGGTAGTAAAAATATTCATCAGGATTGAATCCCAGCGAGTCGACAGTGATATTGTCCATGTCGGTACCGTTGATGATACCGTCATTGTTAAGATCATAGAAATCGGAGAATCTGAATTTATAACCGCTGCCGTCGATATACTGATGCGTGCGGTAGTCGGTAATCACGACACTCATCTCGTCAAGCGGGGTGCCTGCGAAGTATCCCTCCATGTAGTCAAGGTATTGTTTGAGGCCTTCTCCCTTGCTGTAGTGGGATATGAGCACGCTGTTGAAGACGTCAAGCTGTTGTGTGAGTATGTCCCGGCGGGTGTTGCGTTCGTGGTTGTAAAGCAGGATACCTAATGCTATGACTACCATCCACAGCAGGCTTACCAGGGTGAGGAACAGACGTACCTGAAGGTTAAACTTCCTCTTTAAAACCGTAGCCATATCCCGTCTTGGTGTGGATGTATTTTCCGTAATCCAGGAGCTTGTCTCTCAGGCGTTTGATGTTTACGTCGATAGCTCGTTGCCCTATGACTGTCTTGTCCGGCCATACGTTTTCCATTATTTCCTGACGGGAGAGTATGCGGTTGCGTTGCCCCATCAGGAAAACAAGAAGGTCCAGTTCGTTACGTGTCAGTTTCACAGGAGTGCCGTCAATGTAGCATTGTTTCTCGTTGCGGTTGATTCTCAATGTCTTGAATGTGATGTCTGGTTCATATACCTGCTGGTGGACCCGGGGTGCGACAGGTATCTCGACAACCTTCGGAGGCATAGCACGTCTCAGCACTGCCTTTACACGTGCTATCACAGCCCCGATCACAAAAGGTTTGGTAATGTAGTCATCTCCGCCTATATTCAGTCCCATCACAGTGTCGTCCTCGCCTGCCATAGCGGTACAGAAGATTACCGGAATGTTCTCGGTCTCAGGATTATACTTGATTTTCTTGACAAGGTCGAAGCCACTCATCTTGTCCATCATTATATCAACGATGAGCAGGGAGTAACATGCAATATTGAGACCCAGTGCCTCCTCGGCACTGTATGCTGTGTCTACATCATACCCTTCTTTCTCGAGGTTATATTTCAGGATTTCGCATATCGCTTCCTCGTCGTCGATAACTAATATTCTTCCTTGCATTGTTACTTTGTTTCTATTGCTTATTGATAACAGGTTTACCGATGGTTATATCAGATCAGTCCGTTGCTGTCATGCGAAATTACAAATTAAATTACTACGATAAGGGTTAACAAAAGTTAAAACGGACATTAATACGTAAGTTTAGTCCAAATGTAATCAATAGGTAACCTAACAGCAATATCGCTGGTCCTGTTGCTGTTTTATGTGTCTGTTACAACGGTATCTCAAGGGCCTCGGCGATGACAGGTGCCATATCGTAGTAGCGGTATCTGGCAAGTCGTCCTCCGAATATCACGTTCTGTTCTTTTTCCGCAAGATGACGGTATTGGTCATAGACCTGCGTGTTGCGTTCGTCGTTGACAGGGTAGTACGGTTCCATTCCGGGGGCCCATTCTGTAGAGTATTCGCGTGAAATGATTGTAACCGGGTTATCGTAGACAGCCCGGCCGAATGTTTCGAAGTGTTTATGCTCAATGATGCGTGTATACGGAACGTCGGCCGACGTGTAGTTTACTACGGCGTTGCCCTGGTAGTTGGGAGTATCAAGAGTTTCGGTTTCAAAGCGTACGGTCCGGTATTCGAGGTGACCGTAGCGGTAACCGTAGTAGCGGTCGATAGGACCTGTGTATACCAGTTTGTCGCACATTGACATCCAATGCTCACGCTGATCAAAGAAATCGGTGTCAAGCAGCATATCCGCTCCGTAAAGCAACTGTTCTACAAGCCGGGTGTATCCTCCTTCGGGTATTCCCTGATAGATGTCGTTGAAGTAATTGTTGTCAAATGTGAGCCTTACGGGAAGTCTCTTTATTATGAATGCGGGAAGCGATTCACACGGACGTCCCCATTGCTTCTCGGTGTACCCCTCGATAAGTTGCCGGAATATGTCACGGCCTATCAGCGCCAGTGCCTGTTCCCGCAGATTGCGTGGCTCGGTGATGCCGTCGGCTTTCATGGCGGCGACAGCCTCGTTCCGTTGTTCCTCAAGGCGTGCAATCGCTTCGGCTGGTGTTTTTGTTCCCCACATCTGGTAGAAGGTGTTCATGTTGAACGGCAGATTGTATAACTTTCCATCCGGAGCCTGTGCCACGGGGCAGTTGGTATAGCGGTTGAATGGAATAAGGCTGTTCACAAAATCCCATACGCGACGGTCGGACGTGTGGAATATATGGGCCCCGTAGCGGTGGACGTTGATACCGTCGACCAGCTGTGTATATACATTGCCGGCGATGTGATTACGTCGTTCGATTACCAGACATGTATATCCTGCATCGGTAGCGCGTCGGGCAAATGTGGCGCCGAACAGTCCGGCACCTACAATAACATAGTCATAGTGGCTCTTAAGCTCCATAGTTGTAAATGATTGTGTATACTCTACAAAGCTATGAAAAAAAATTTACAGATGCAAAACATGGATTTGCCCTGACTGAACCCCTGCTGTGCCCTGAAAGCTATAGGTGCAGAAGATCGCGGTAGATGTCAAGAGCGGCAGTGATTTCCTCTGCCGGAACTGTCACACCGCACTCATAGGAGCCGATGGCCCGTAGCAGTGTGAAATTTATCCTGTCCGTGCGTTCGTTTTTTTTGTCGTGGCCCATCAGTTCCAGTAATTGCGGATAGTCGTAGCATGTTATCGGAAATGCACCGTAGTTATTGCTGATGTAACCGGCCAGGCGGTACAGCGGGGCGGTTGATAATCCCAGAATTGTGTGGGAGAGTATGAGAGTCACGATTAGGCCGTAGGCTACGGCGTAGCCGTGAGGAATAGGTCTGCGGCGTCCCATGGCCATGGTTTCGAAGGCGTGCCCGGCGGTGTGTCCGAGATTAAGTGCTCTGCGGGGCCCTTTCTCTGTGGGATCGGTTGTTACAATGTGGCGTTTGACTTCGACGCTCCTCTGTAACAGGGTCAGCAGTTCCTGTGGGGTGTGGTGGTCGGCGGGGCGTGATGTGAGCGCCTCGAATTCTGCATCCGATGTGAGCAGGGCGTGTTTTATCATCTCTGCATAGCCCGATCGTATTTCCTCAGCAGGTAATGTTTTAAAAAATGAGGTTGAAATTATCACGAACGGTGCTTCGTTGAATACACCGATCTCATTTTTCAGTCCGTTGAAGTTGATCCCGGTCTTGCCGCCTACTGAGGCATCGACGGCAGCTAAAAGCGTTGTCGGAACATTTATGAACGGTATCCCCCGTTTGAAGGTCGAGGCGGCAAATGCTCCGAGATCGGTGATGACTCCGCCGCCGATGTTGATCAGCAGGCTGCTCCGTGTCCCTCCGTTGTCTCCCAGCATTTTCCACACATGAGCCAGTGATTCGAGGTTCTTGCTGATGTCGCCGGACGGTATGGTTATGACCGTTGACCGGGCGAGAAGAGCCGATGCCGATTGTAACTCGGGCAGTACACACCGTGCAGTGTTGTCATCTGCGAGTATAAATGTCGAGTTGGGTTTGATGTCATTGGCAACTGCCTGAATGTGAGCTGCCACATCGTTTGTAAACAGAAGTTGCTGTGTCATAGTCTGAGATGTTTCAGTAGTTCGGGCATGATATCGGCGAGAACCTGCATTGAGGGTAATACCAGATCGGCACCTGATGCGGCAAACGTCTCGGCGGGAATGGGACCTGTGGTGAGGGCTACGGTAAATGCGCCGGATGCGACAGCGCTCTCCACTCCGATCGGGGCATTTTCTATTGCCATTGATTGCCAGTATTTTACGCCTGCCATCTCCATGCCTTTAAGATATGGTTCGGGATGTGGCTTGCCATGGGTTACATTTAGTGCTGTAACACGATGACTGTCGGCGAAAGCACCCGGGTAGTCGTTGTTGAGGCGGTCGAGTACCGATGGCTGTCCCGAGCCGGTAACAAGTACGGTCATGATGTCAGCCTTTAAAAGGCTGGATATCATCTGTTTGGCTCCGGGCATAGGCAGTACGGCCGGCAATTGGTTGAAATATTGAGTCTTTTGGAAATACAGATCGTTAATTAATTGTAAATCAGGTATCTTATTCCACTGTCTCTGCCACAGCCTGGTTATGGTGGATGCTCCTGTCATTCCTTCATACAGGTAGAACTCTTCACGTGTGCAGTCAATACCCTGTTCGGTCATCAGTCTGTACCAGGCGGCAGTGTGGTTACGCATGGAGTCGTAGAGTGTCCCGTCCATGTCTATGAGTGCGGCTCTGACATCGATGTGGGAATGTGTGATACGGCCTTTCCAGTGGTTTATAGCAGAGATTATCTGATCCATAGAAATTTACGTTTTTTAGACGGAATGCTGTCTGTGACGGCGGCTGTGTCTGGCGGAAGGAATCCTTCGCGTTGCATGAGCAGAGAGTCGTTGGCAGTGAGGGTGGTATCTCCGGTTTCGCTGAGGCGGGGCCTGATAGTGCGACGCAGTCCCATTGATTCTTTAGACATCGAGCCTCGGCGGAAAACATCCTCTATCTGTCCCAGAAGGCTTATCCGCGTTGTGTCGGCAATTGAGTAGGTGAGTGATTGTCCGGGTTTTATCTTCGCACCGCCGAGACGTATCTTCGGGTCGTCAAGATTACCTTTGATATTGATGCCGAATTTGAACGGCAACGGTGATTTCAGAACCGAGACATGGTAGTCCAGATTCATGTCGAGATCGTTGCGTCCCATTACGCCCAGTCTGTAGCGGTCGATGTCGAAGATAAACGGAAATAATTCAACCTGGCTGTTGTCAACTACGATCTCGACGTTCATGTGATCGATCATGTTGCGTTTTTTGTTCTTGAATATAAGCCATTTGGCAAGCATTTTGAATGTATCGGCATCCAGTAGCACAAGGCTGTCGCCGTCAAGTTTAAGCGCACCTTTGAACGAGGCCAGATCGAAGTCCATGCGTGGTGTGATGGCGGCAGTCGCCGCCATGTCTGCGTTTATCACACCGGCAAAACCCTGCAGTGCCGGCAGCAGTGAATCGACGGCCGGAATGAGAGTAAGCACGCGGTCTATGTGGAAGCGGTTGAGTTTCAAAGCCATGCCAAATTGCATGCGGGTGGTGTCCGGTGCCCAGTATAGTGCTGACAATGAGGCGGATCCAATCTCGGTAGCAGCTCTGAGATTCCGCAGGTTCACCGCCGAGTTGTTGATAAGCACATCACCGCTGAAGCTGTGCATCAGCAGATCGGAGTAAAGTATCGAATCGGCTCTGACCGAAAGGTCGGCTTCGATATTGCGGGGTATAAGAACAGGACGTATTACCGAAGAGTCCGGTACATCCTGTCGGTCCGGCATCATCGACAGTTCTTCCTCGTCGTAGTCCGGATCCGGACCGGCGTTGCCCGACGGTTCGTAGAACGTGGTTGTCGCCAGTTCGTTGATGTCGATGAAAGGAGCATTGACATCAAGGCTGATGCGTAGCCGTGCA
Organism: uncultured Muribaculaceae bacterium; assembly: GCA_910584665.1. GTDB lineage: Bacteria > Bacteroidota > Bacteroidia > Bacteroidales > Muribaculaceae > JAAVFS01. The sequence continues at coordinate 8,066 of CAJUBL010000021.1, forward strand.
CGTCCGGTCCGGCTTGTCAGAGCTCTTTCTATGTTGGTGACAGCTCCTTTTATGTCGAGCCGGGTCTTGCCTATTGTATACTTAAGGCTGTTTAGCCTGACGGTATCGGTGTTGAAGTATAGATCGATATTGCCGGCGCGTTGTCTGAGCGGGAAACTGCGGGTGAAGATGAAAGCCCGGTTGGATCTTACCGTTCCGTCCACATCCCATCGTCTGAGCAGTGTCTTGAGGTCGTTGCTCACATTCCAGTCAATCGTCTCGGGACGTTGCAGCGAGTCGGGGAGTCGGGTTGTGGAATCGCGCCGCATCCCGGTGTATTGTGCTCGTCGGGCTTTCCTTATGCTGTCGGTACCGGCATCGACGGGTATGATGTGTGCATTGACTGATACCGAAGGCTGACTCAGGGCGAATGCGAATCCCGGCATACGTGTGCCTATGCGGCGGGCTGTTAGATCGAAATGCACCAGAGGGTTGCGGACGGCTCCTTCATAGCGGGTGAGCACCGCGTGTGTCTCTACATCGCGCAGTCTCACGGTCATGGTATCGAGCGGCTGGTCAAGGATAAGACTCTGGAACTTGATCAGTCCGCCGAACGGATTGATGACGGTGGTGTCGGACGAAGTACTGCGGTTACTTGTGCCTAGAGCGGCTATGAGTCTAGATCCCTGTATGTTAAGTCCCGGTACGGCTACCGACGTCGTGTCGACCTTGAGTGTCATGGTCAGTAGTGAGTCGACGCGGGTCAGGGCTCCGTTGAGCGACCGGCGTGTGCCGAAGTCGAAGTCGGCGTGTCCGGCCCAGGCCGAGAGCAATGTATCGCGTGATTGCAGACTGAAATCGCGTAGCGAGATCCTGCCGTCGAGGTAAATATTGTGGAATCGTCCGGGCGACATGTCTTTCATGTGCATGCGTAGTCCTGTCTCGGCTTTCAGTCGTCCGGCAAGTGAGACCGGCAGACGGTCAATCAGTTCGCGGGGCAGACGGTCGATTTTAAGGTCTGCGGAGATATTTCCGTCGACGAACGGATTGTCAAGCGGACCTTTAGCGTGACTTGAGAGCTGTATGTCGGCTGCTCGTCCTTTAAGTGTCAGATTGTCAATGTCTATGATTGAGAGATTGGGATTGCGTCCATCAATAACAGCTTTCGCTTTCAGATTAATGCGGTTCATGTGGATGTTGCCGAGATGGAAGCGAGATGGAGCTATTTCTATCGTGACTTCTGCCGAAGGTGTTGACAACGAGTCGGTTATGAGATATGGAGAGAGAAGCCGGGCGGATATGTCGATTTTCATGTCGGTGTCAAGGCCTGAAAATCCGGAAGCCATGGACTCGGGCAGGTGACCGACAATGTCACTGACAGCGATCTGCGGGAGTCTGATGTCGAATTTCTCGATCAGTGTGCCATGAGGTGCCGAGGCATCAACGGTTCCGTTTACGAGTGCGTTGAACTCATTGACTGTGATGTCGAGATCTTTGACACTCAGCGAGGCTGCCCGTTCCGGATCCCAGGTTATCCTGCCGTCGAGACCTGCTGTGAGAGGCATGAGCCGGAATCTGTCAAGCAGCGGAGATGTTGCGTTTCCTTCGATCGTAAGTTCATACAGCGGTTGCGATATCCCGTCGACCGAGACATTGCCAAGTGTTGCCGATATGTAGGTGGAGTCGGCTATAGATGTGTAGGTTATGGGGCCTGCATTGATCAGCCTGAAGTGGTCGAACGATATGGAGGGCATCTGGCCGGATTGTTCTGCTTCCGGTTCTTTCCCGGCCGATACCGGTATGATGTCTGCATTTGTTGTACCGTCACGTGCTACCACAAAGTTTGCCCGGGGATGCTGTATGTTCAGGTCGTATAACTCTATGTCTCCCTTAATGAGAGCGAGCAGGTTTATAGCGCCATGCAGGTGGCTGACACTGAGCAGGGAGTCGGTATAGGCCGGCAGTTCGGTTCTTATGGAGTCTGGCAGGCTGTGTGTCGCATGACTTATGATGTTAAGGGAGTCTATGTCGAGCCTCAGACGAGGAAATGAACTCCAGAAAGTAAGTTCTACGCGTGATACCCTGACTTCCCCGTTGATTATCGCCGATGTCTCGCGTTCGATCAAAGGGGTAAGTCTGGCGGGTGTGAGATACCACACGACAATGGATATCGCCAGAAGTATCAGCAGCAACAGTGACAGGATTATCCATCCGATTGTTTTCAGTGTTCTTTTCATGAAGGCCGGCGTGTTGTGATGTGGAAGCAGGATTGTTTGCGTTCGTGCTTGACGTAGCACCGTCCGTTACGACGGAAGTCGCGCAGTATTTCGGCGAGAAGAAGTCTGAGATCCTCTGTAGTACGTGGTGTCGAGAGCGAATCACATGCGAAGTTGGAATAGCTGAGGTCAAATGTCGTTCCGTACAGATGGGCCGAGCCACCTACGGCATTTCTGTTACGGCGGCGCAGTCGCCGTACGCTCGAGTGGGTGCGCAGGATGCTTGTTACCTTGACCCTGTATTCACCTCCGCCACGTGATTGCAGCGAGTCTCTGAACGCTTTCCCGATATCATGCAGTAACTGTTCGGCTTCTGGTACGAGGTATGGCAGTGAGTGTGTGAGGTTGTCAACATAGAAATCCGGACATGATTCGACTCTGACTATGGGCCGGCAGACATTCCATGCGTCGGTTGTCTCGTTTATGGGATCTATGCCCATTACAGAGGCTTCTCCTATGTGCAGGTAGTTGCTGTCGTTGAATTCCCGTCCTATAGCTATTCCCCGATCTACTTCCAGTCTCACGCCTCCCGGAGGCATAGAGTCCATTCTCACGGCGTAAGGATTATGGATCGGAGCGGGGTTGAGGATGTCACTTATGGCGATACTGTCTGCCTTGAACTGCTCCGGGCTTATTGTCTGCCGTGTTGCTGCGATAGTGGCGTTGATAGTGAGCGCGCCTACACCTGTTGCGGCTATGAATATCACGCCGTCGACAATCAGCATGCGTGTGAAGAGAGTGCCGCGTTTCATGACAGTCTGGAATAAAGATTGCGGCAGGCGTTATCAAGCAGGTCGAGGACAAGTTCAAACCCCTCAGCACCTTCGTAGTATGGGTCAGGAACATGGTCGTAGCGGGTTGCCATCGTGAAGTAACGGGCCATGGGCACAATCTTGGACATAGACTCGGCGGTGGGCGCGAGCTCCCTGAGATCACTGATGTTGCCGGAGTCCATGCCGATTATCAGGTCGAAGCGGTCGAAGTCGTCGGCCGATACCTGCCGGGCTCGGTGTCTGAGAGAGTATCCGCGCCGTGCTGCATGTATTCGCATCCGTTTGTCGGGCAGTTGTCCTGTGTGCCAGCTACCTATACCGGCCGAGTCGATGATCCAGCCGTCAAGGTCTCCGTGGTCTGCGACCACCGTTCTGAACAGTTCTTCGGCCGCCGGAGAACGGCATATATTGCCGAGACATACGAATAATATCCTGCGTGGTTTGTTGTCGGATGTATTCATAGATCGATTTTTCTGGTTCGGCGTCCTCGCCGGGTTAAACGTTTTTTTAACGTGTTGGCCGACCGTGCCCAGGCCCGCAGTCTTGTCCATAGCGGAGAGGCTGTTCCGGCGATGTCTGCGGCCAGCGGGTCGGCAAACGACTCTACGTTTGCCTTGTCGCCGAACTGTTCGGGATATATGATTATGATATTGTTATTGCCGAAGTATCGTTGCAGAAATTCCGGCACGTCTTTCATCAGAGCCGAGTAGGATACCGAGTTGGCGCGTGACATTACGGCTACAAACAGGTCGTCGTCAAGAATCTTGTTGGCCAGCAGAATGAAGTCGTCCGGGGCTGAAAGCTCGCGGTATTCGTCCCGTGTATCGATGCGGGCTCGTCTTATTATGCCGCGTATCAGCGGCGGTACGTGCGAGTCGCAGCAGAATATTATGCGGCAGCCCAGTTCGCGGCTCAGTGTGGCCAGAGCTGTCACCCAGTCAGGAAAGCCGGTCTCGTATTCGGCCTGTGGCGGCACGTATACAACTATGCGTGTGACCGTGTTGATCGGTATATAACATCGTGATATCACCAGCATGCGGTTTGTAAGTCGCTGCAGCTGTTCTATTTTGGACCCGAGGAACGAGTCGATGACATTGCTTTTGCGGTGCATGCCCAGCACAACTGTATTGATGTCGCGTTCCTCAATGGTGTTGACCAGACCTGTAACCGTGTTGAGATCAAAGCGCTCGATAGGCTGTAGCCGGGTGTCGGTGACGGCTGCCGCCTTGACGGCAATCTCGAGGGAATTGCGTCCCACGGCTTTGGACTGGGCCGAGTTGTCACCACGTACGTGTAAGGCATATAATGCGTCGGCCGGTCGGCGTCTGTTACTGCGCATAAGCAATGCCAGTTCCACGAGCGATGCGGCTGTCAAGGGATTGGCTACCGGTATGAGCAGGTTGTCCGGACGGTTGCGTTCTGTGTCCGTATCGTCGTGATCTCCATGTTCCAGCATGTCGATCTTTATCTTGGCTGCGGCATTGGCTGTTACTATGGGGGCTATGGCGCATGTTACGAGAATCACGAGGATTGTGCCGTTAAGTATTGTTTCGTCCATGAGGCGGTTCCCCTGTGCGTCTGTCATGTTGTAGCCTATGGTGACTACTGCGAGGGCTACAGCTGTATGGGCTGTGGTGAGGCCGAACATCATGCGTCGTCCCTGGGCACGCATCCTGAATATCAGCTGTGCGACCCATGCGGGCAGCCATTTGCCTACGAGAGCTACCGCCAGCATGACTGCCGCTACACCGAGTGTCGACGACTGTCCTACGACGCGTATGTTGATCATCATTCCCACTCCTATCAGGAAGTATGGTATGAACAGTGCGTTACCTACAAACTCGATACGGCTCATCAATGGTGATGATGCCGGTACATAGCGGTTGAGTACCAGTCCTGCGAAGAAAGCACCGAGCACTTCCTCCATGCCGATACGCTTGGCAGTCCAGGCGGACAGGAACACGAGTGCGAGAATGAATACATACTGGGTGACCTTGTCACCGTAGCGTTTGAAGAAGAACCGTGTGAGCCTGGGGTATATATACAGCACAGCAAGACAGTACAGTATGAGTCTTCCCAGGAGTCCCAGAAGTTCGCCGGTGTTGAGTTCACCCACCTTATGGATATTCACGGCTCCAGCCAGCACAAGCAGCGAGGCGATGACGGCTACGATCGTACCCACTATGGAGATGAGCACAGCCGGATTTTTGGTAATGCCGTATCGGGCAGCCACCGGGTAGCCTATAAGGGTGTGGGAGGCATACATTGACGCTAAGAGCGAAGATGTGAGCCAGTCTATATGCAACAGGTATACGCTTGCCAGCACACCGGTCACCATTGGTATCATGAACGTGAGCAGTCCGAACACCAGACCGCGTCTCAGGTTGAGTTTCAGGTGATACATGTCGATCTCCAGGCCGGCCAGGAACATGAGATAAAGGAGTCCGACCTGTCCGAAGATGTTGAAACTGCTGTCACGGTCAAGAACGTTGAGACCGAAAGGTCCCACAGCGATACCTGCCACAATCATTCCTATGATATGGGGTATCTTCAGCCTGTTGAGCAGTACAGGAGCGAGCAGAATGATGGCGAGCACGATAAAGAATATCGTGACAGGATCGGTCACCATGGGAGAGGTGGCCAGAGCGAGTATGCAGCTCAGCGTGTCCACCCGTTGGCCAATAGATATTGAGCGATCTGTACGGCATTGAGTGCGGCTCCTTTCTTTATCTGGTCGCCTACGAGCCACATTGACAGACCGTTGTCACAAGTAAGATCGCGTCGTATGCGGCCTACATATACCGGATCCTTGCCGGCTACATCAAGCGGCATGGGGTATTCTCTGGCGGCAGGGTCGTCCACGAGGACCACGCCGTGGGCTCTGGCAAGAGCCTCGCGGGCTTCTCCGACTGTAACAGGCCTTTCGGTCTCAAGCCATAGGGCCTCGCTGTGTGCACGCATCACCGGGACACGTACGCAGGTGGCACTGACTTCGAGATTCGGGGCATGCATTATCTTCTTAGTCTCGCGGTTCATCTTCATCTCCTCCTTGGTATAGTCATTATCGGTGAAGATGTCGATATGGGGTATCACATTGTAGGCAAGCTGAAATGCAAATTTTTCGACTGTCGGCTTCTCGCCGCGTGCCAGCTGGCCATGCTGGCTTACGAGCTCGTCCATGGCGGCCGCACCGGCACCGCTGGCCGCCTGGTATGTGGCTACATGAACGCGTTTTATGGGTGACAGATCATGGATAGCCTTGAGTGCCACTACCATCTGTATTGTCGTGCAGTTGGGGTTGGATATGATGTGGCGTGGTGCGTTGAATGCGTCAGCTCCGTTCACTTCCGGGACTACCAGAGGAACATCCGCTTCCATTCTGAAGGCGCTCGAGTTGTCTATCATCAGTGTGCCGTGACGTGTTATTGTTCCGGCGAACTCGATAGATGTATTGCCGCCGGCTGATACGAACGCTATGTCGATATCCTTGAAATCGTCGCCGTGAACCAGTTCCCTGACTGTATATTGCTTACCGCGAAAGGTGTATTGACGTCCGGCCGAGCGTCTGGACCCGAACAGAGTAAGATTATCAAACGGAAAGTTCTGCTCATCGAGAACACGCAGAAATTCCTGACCCACGGCACCGCTGGCGCCTACGATTGCAATATTCATTGTTCTGATTCTTAGAGTGTATAGTGTCAGTGATATGCCGATAGACCGGTTGAGAACATGGTAATCTTATCCTATCGGCATATCGGATGCAAAGATACGAAAAACATTCTATTTTTGTTAATAATAGTGGCTGTTTACATGGCAATCGTATCAAAATTACAATATATCAGGAGATTCGTCTACATTATCTCTATAATTATTATAAAGCAACCGGCAGAGATTCAATCGTCGTTCCTGGCCGGACGCCGGATACTTGCAGACTGACTGTTTTCTGTTCGGATTGAGGATGTGCCGGTTATCGGGCAGAGGTAAGGTTGCGCCAGCGGTCTGTCATGCGGGTGATGTCGTCGGGGATCTCGGAGGTGAAGAACATTTCCTTACCGGTAGCGGGATGTATGAATCCCAGGGTGCGTGCATGCAGAGCCTGCCGCGGGCAGGTGTCAAAACAATTGTTGACAAACTGCCGGTAGTGTGATGATGTGGTGCCTCGGAGTATCTGGTCGCCGCCATACCGGGCGTCGTTGAAGAGCGGGTGCCCGATGTGTTTCATGTGGACCCGTATCTGGTGTGTGCGTCCGGTCTCGAGCACACATTTCACTACCGATACATAGCCCAGACGCTCAATGACCTGATAGTGTGTGACAGCATGCTTGCCCTGATCTCCGTCGGGAAATACGGCCATCTGCAGCCGGTCCCGCAGCGAACGTCCTATATTGCCCTCAATGCGTCCGGACTCAGGCTCCGGTATGCCCCATACCACAGCCACATACTCGCGTCTGGTTGTCTTGTTGAAGAATTGGCGTCCCAGATGGGTCTTGGCCTCCGGAGTCTTGGCTACGACGAGCAGTCCCGAGGTGTCCTTGTCGATGCGGTGTACAAGACCCATACGCGGATCGGACACGTCATAGTCCGGGTTGTCCTTCATGTGCCAGGCGAGGGCGTTGACCAGAGTGCCGGAATAGTTTCCGTGGCCGGGATGCACGACCAGTCCTGCAGGTTTGTTGACTACGAGCAGGGTATCATCCTCGTAGACGATATCGAGAGGGATATCCTCGGCAACGACTTCGTTCTCGTAACGTGGACGGTCCATGACGACCGAGACGATATCGGCCGGTTTGACACGGTAATTGCTTCTGACGGGACGCCCGTTGACCAGTATACACTCAGCCTCGGCGGCCTGCTGTATGCGGTTGCGTGATACATTTGGCAGATGTGCCACGAGAAACTTGTCGACGCGCAGCAGTTCCTGGCCTTTGTCGGCCACAATACGGTAATGTTCGTAAAGTTCCCGGCCGTCGTCGGCGGTTGTCAGACCGTCGTCGGCGAGATCTTCGTTTTCCAGATCTTCGTCAAATTGTGTCATGCTATTGCGTATGGTTATTCAATGACAGCCTCATTGTCGGATGATCCGGATGTGTCCTCGACCATATCAGGGTCTATGCCTCCGCCAACTTCGAGGGTTATCTTAGTGTTTACGGGAATACGCTGTCCGGGGTGCAGCGGAACACCGCCCGACTTGGCTCCGAGCACAAGATCCTTGTATTCGGATGTGACGGTTACGATATTGACATTGAGTCCGAGGCCTTCGAACATAGACAGTCCCTGTCGGCGTGATACGTTCATGAAGTCGGGTACTGTGACCATCTTCGGAGAGAATGCCACGATGGTGAGGTATACTGTGCGGCCCGGTTTGACGCGTGCGCCGGCATGCGGAGTCTGCTCGACAACTGTGCCTGGTTTATGGGCCGATTCGAAAACGGAGTCCATGACCTCGCACTGGAATCCGTTGTCTGTGAGGTTCATTTCGGCAAGTTCCACCGGCTGTCCCTTGAGCGACGGTACTATGGCTTCGTCGCCGTGATGTGTCCATGAGTCGAGAAACAGCAACAGCATCCATATAAGGATGAACGCAGTTATGAAGATGTACAGAATGTTCATCAGCACGGGGTGCTGTCGGGTGAAGTTCAGCAGGCGCTTATATATGCCTGGCCGGTGTGACGGGTTATTGGCTGGATGTGATGCCATGGATGTGATACGGTGTTAGAGGGTTATAAGTGAGTCGTAGTCGAAGTTCCGAGTGGCAGTGAGTCCGATTACATTATCCCACATCATGGGGGACAGGCCGCCGCCCGGACGTTTGACGGTGATGTTCTCGGGCGTGAATTTCTCGCCCGCCATGATGTCACGGGCGGCGACGATGCTTTTGCGGGCGATCTCTATGTTGGGTGTCTCGGACGGCGACGGCTGTTTGACAGGCGATCCGAGAGCCTGTTCTATGTTGCGTATGGCCCGGACCATTGCGGCGAGTTCGTCAGGGTCCAGTGAAGCCTTGTGGTCGGGTCCGGGGAGAGATCTGTCAAGTGTGAAGTGTTTCTCGATGATCTGTGCGCCCATGGCCACTGCGGCTATCGGTACCTCGATGCCCGGTGTGTGGTCGCTGTAGCCGACCGGACCACGTGTTACGGACCGTAATGAATCCATGGCGCGCAGGTTGACATCGGCCATGGGGGTAGGATACTGTGTGTTGCAGTGGAGCAGTGCCACATTACTGCTGTCAAGTCCGCGTGATGTAAGAATCTCTACTGCGCGTGTCACCTCGCGGAGTGTGCTCATGCCGGTAGACAGGATTACCGGACGGCGCAGTTCGGCTATACGGCGCAGATAAGGCAGATTTGTGATCTCTCCCGAGGGGATTTTCCACCAGTCCATGCCTATCGGGACGAGGGTATCGATCGAGACAAGGTCAAACGGAGTGCTCATGAAGCCGATCCCCTCGCGGCGGCAAAGGTCGGCAAGGGTGGCGTATGCGTCGAGCGGCAGATGGATACGGCGGCACATGTCGAGCTGACTCTCGCCGCTGCCGGTGGTCTCCTTCTGATAGTCTGCCTTGGGCGCTATTGACGATATGACCAGCTCAGGAACTGCAGTCTGGAATTTTACATAGTCGGCTCCGGCGAGACGAGCTGTGCGCACCATCTCGCAGGCCATTGACATGTCTCCGTTGTGGTTTACGCCGGCTTCGGCTATTATTATGGTTTTGGATGTCATGTTGTCAGACGTTTAAATGTGAAAGACGACTTCCTGCATGTAACGGGCTATGAGAGTGCCAGGCCGCCAGTCATTGACCGTATGTAATGGAAGTCCGACAGCTTCACTGAGGATGTAGAGTGGCAGATCGGCTCCGGCGGCTACGGCACATACGGCACCTCCGCCCAGGCGCGGGTTGATTTCCATGAGCAACAGGCGTCCCCGGTTGGTATCCTGAAGGAACTGCAGTGTGACAGCTCCGGTAAGATGCAGTGTGTCAAGAATGTATCGTGTCTGCTCAATGATATCGTCGCGCTGGACCGTGACAGTGCGTGTAACCTCGCCTCCGGCAACCTCGAGACGTTCCCGCGGCACGATAGTGATGATCCGGTTGTCGCGGGCTACAAAGCAGTCGACAGTGTACTCGCGGCGTTGTTCGATGTATTCCTGTATGAGATACCGGGACTGGTCGATGGCACGGAAATCGGTCGACGAGCGTATGATCTTTATTCCCTGAGATGCCGAACCGCGGCGCGGTTTGGCTATGAGCGGGAACTGCGGGGCTCCGCGCGTGTAGGTGCGGGGAATGGCGATATGTTCGCGGGCAAAGAGTTCGGCCGCCACGATCTTGTCAAACATTATGGAGGCTAGCGCCGGCGAGCACACCGGAGCATAACAGTCGGTAAACGGGTATCGGGCCACGACTTCTACGGCGCCGTCTACAAATGGTATCATTACGTCGATATCATGAGTCTGGACTACGCGGTGCAGATCTCCGACAATGTCATTATCGCTCCATCTCAGTCCCTCGAGGATAGTGGCTGTACCTGCGATCGGTACCAGCGCCGACAGTTCGTAGCTGTAGAGCCGCAGTTCAAGTCCCAGACGTGAGGCGGCAACGGCGAAGTGCCGTGCCATGGATACACGTTTGGCTCCTCCGAGCATCAGTACTCCTATCGAATCGGCCCGTTTGGTATTCATATGTTATATATGTCGGGTTTATACTTGGCCAGGTTGGAAGGGCAGGTGAACCATTCGATCGTGTGGCGAAGCCCTTCCTCGAGCGACACTTCGGGCTTCCATGATGTCAGGGATGTGATGAGGGTATTGTCACCGCAGAGCCTGAACACTTCGCTTCCGGAAGGGCGCAGACGCTGCGGGTCTGTCACCCACTCGATGTCGGCCTCCATGAGGCGCGCGATGGTGTCGAGAGTGTGTCGCATCGATACTTCGGTGCCGGTGGCGATGTTGATCTCACGTCCTTCGAGGCCGGGAGTTTCGCCTAAGGCTATGAACCCCCGGCAGGTATCGGTCACGAAGTTGAAGTCACGGGTGGGTGACAGGTCTCCGATTTTGACTGAACGTCGGCCGGCGGCAATCTGTGATATTATCGTAGGAATGATGGCCCGGGCGCTCTGGCGGGGGCCGTAGGTGTTGAAAGGACGTGCGATGACTACCGGCAGGTCAAATGCGTTGAAAAAGCTCTTGGCCAGAGCGTCGGCTCCGATCTTGGTGGCTGAATAGGGTGACTGGGGCTGCCGGGGATGTGTCTCGGGTATAGGCACTGTTATGGCGGTGCCGTATACTTCGCTTGTCGAGGTGACAACCAGCCGGCGTGTGCCGGCATCGCGTGCGGCCAGGCACATGTTCAAGGTGCCTTTGATGTTTGTATCCACATAGCTCTCCGGCGCTATGTAGCTGTAGGGAATGGCTATGAGTGCCGCCAGATGGTAGACGGTGTCGCAATCTCTGACTATCTCGCGGCAGAACGACTGGTCACGAACGTCTCCGGTGACGGTCTCGAGCTGCGGATGATGGTTGCCCTCAAGCCATCCGAGATTGTTGAAAGAGTTGTACTGGGCCAGGGCACGTACGGTATATCCGTGCTCCAGCAGCATGTCGGTGAGGTGTGACCCTATGAAGCCGTCGGCTCCGGTTACGAGCACACGTGTGTTATTGTTGTCTGTTTTTATCCCCATTTCTTAAGTTTATAAAAATAGGTTTTATTGTCGTCGGCCGAGGTATATTCCAGCTCGATGTTACTTCGGGACAGTTTTATGATCTTAAGTCTGGCCCGTTCGGGCAGGCGCGTTATGACAGGCGGGGTGCCCAGACCGTATGTGAAGTCGGTGTACAGGTAACCATCCTCTTCGTGCCAGGTGCCGGTGGCGGTAGGTCCGACAGTGGTGTGGTTGTCGAAGTCGGGTATGAGTATCTCGATGGCCGCGTTCTGGAATTTCCAGATGACACATGGTCCGGTATATTCCGGGTCTGATGTTCCGTCTATATCGATCGACTCCAGTCGCCATGATCCGAACCAGTCGCCGATATCGCCGTTATTGCGTGTGCATGACGGTGATGCCAGAGCGGTAACAATGGCGAGCATCAGCATGCCGATGTACTGTATGCGTTTCATTTGTGCCCGATGTTAAAGGATGTGCTGTAGGATATGGTTACAAGAGCTCCGGCAGTGTTGCCGTAGAGTTTGCCGCGGTCGAAAGCTATCTGTGCCCTGATGTTGAGATTGCCCTGACTCACAGGTGTGCGGTATGTGCCTTCGAACATCATAGACGTGTCGCCGGCGGTCTCGGTCCTCGGAACGGCATGTGTACCCCAAGAACGTCTGTATCCGCCGAGAATCCTGTAGCCCAGTCGGGGAGAAACAGTGCCGCAGATACCGATGTGGAAGCCTCTCACCCTGTTGTCAGTGAAGCCCTGATAGCCGTCGAGGTTGTATATCGGTGACTTTATGAACGGCGTGCCGAGCGACATACCGTAGTTGGCATACGAGTTATAGTAGCTGTTGTTATAGTTGTCGTCGCTGCCGTCGGTGTGTATCGGGAAATATTTTCCGTGGAGATCGGACGGGTCGACGTGTATGGGGCCGGACTGGTTGGTGAAGTCGATGTATTCGGCGACGATGCCGTCAATGATTCCTGTTGCCGGTGCCGTGTATTCCAGTCCCCACAGGCCGTCGAAGCCGTTGAGAAAGCCTATGCCTGAGCCTGTCTCCCATGGTTTCTGAAGATACCCCCTGAGAGTTCCCCGCCGGCCGGGAAGCCGGTATGTGAGCAATATGTCCCAGGAGCCTAAGGTGCTGCCGAGGTAATAGTCTTCATCACCGTATGTGGGGATGAACATCTTGATGTATTCTTTGATTCCGTGCGGGTTTTCTGTAATGCTTACGTTGCCCTGAAAATACCGGTAGGTGGTTCCGCCGAAGAAGGCTGCTGCCTGCATTCCGACGGTCAGGGTGAGCGGCATGGACGATCGGGTGCGCAGGTAACATCGCTTGTAGGTATAGAGACGTCCGGTACAGTAGTTGCCGTAGTAAAGATTGCTGTGATTTTCGAGCCAGTGACCGTCGGTCATCCATCCGTAGCTTATCTCGCCCTGTATCTCGACCCACTTTCCGGTATAAGGGACCGGCTGGAAGTCATTGAAGCCTGCGCGTATCTGCGGTATGGGGCGGGCATTGGGCCCCTCGGTAAGGTCGCCCGACGACAACCTGTTGTTGAGCAGTGCCGATTCGGCATTTTTCATGCCTGCCTGCAGAAACAGCGACCGGTAGTCGGCACGTCCGTAGAGCTGTTGCAGCCACAGCCTTGCCGGGTGCCTGGAGTTGCCGTACCACTGTTCCGTGGTTATGTCATAGCTTCGGTATGTGGCCGGTGAACTGTAACCGCCTGCCGCCTCGACCCCCCAGATGCAGCTGAACCTGTCGCTGAGGTGCCTGCCGGAGCTGAGTCTGACTGAAGCGATAGCATTGGAACTCTGTGTTATGATACCGTGATTGTTGGATGCTATGTAGTATGGTGCGAATGTACCTGAACCGTCCCCTCCCGATACCGACACATCAAGTATGACGGGATAGGCAGCTCCGGCTGACAGCGATGCTGTCAGGGTCAGCAATGTCATGACCGATGATATGAGTGATAGTTTCATGGGCAGAGAGACCGGTAAATTCTACAGGTGTTCGCTGAGATCGAAACTTTCGATGTGACGGCGTTTTTTTTCCTCGAATATCTCATTGATGGCAAAGAATATTCCAGTCTCCTCGACATCACCGAAGAGGTCGTTGATGGCTGTCCCGAACATGTGCATCGTCGGGGAAAGGCTCATGTAGGCGTTGACCAGAGGCGGGATGTTGACGCCATGGGCGCGTACGGCGTTGTTCAGTATGCGGTAATCGTCTTTGAAAGTTCTGCCGGTGAACAGTGACTCCATGGCTCTGATATCCATCTCGGGTATCTCGAGCGGTGTTATGGGGTAAACCAGTCGGTCGTGGTCCGGAAAGTGCTTGTTGAGGAAATACAGTATCATGTTGCGGCATTCGCGCGAATATGTCGGATACATGGTCATTTTGCCGAAGAGGTACCTGATATTCCTGTTCTTGACTGTCAGCGCACCGAGACCGTCCCACAGGTTGTCGAGGGCGAATATGGCTTTGGCACCTTTGCGGGATGACTGGTACTCGATGCGTACGAACGATCGCCCGAGTTCGAGCGTATTCGGCAGGAATTCCTTTATGAACCGTGGCGAGAACCTGAACATATGGCTTGTGGCGATACGGGGATTTCCCTCGCTGTCAAATTTAATGTCGGCACCGTATATGAACCGGTATCCGCCCAGTATGAGCCTTGCTTCCGGATCCCATACTATAAGCTGTCTGCATGGGACATCCATTGTATCGTACTCGTCGATATCTACGGCTTTGCCCGTTCCGCCGCCCGCTTCGCGGAATGCCTGTTCCCGCAGCCGTCCTATCTCGCGCATGACGTTCGGTGACTCATGGGCATCGGTGACATAGATATGGTTGTTGCCCTTGTTTGAGAACCGTAGGAACCGGTCGGGCGTCAGCTCGGCTTCGAGCAGTTCTACAGGTACAGGGGCTATGATTTCTTCTTGCATCTGACGGTTGTTTTGTTCTTTTTAATTGGGAATATCGTACTTTGAACCGGTATCTTCCGATGCCAGTCCGTAGACTATATCCTTTATTTTACGGGCCTGGTCATTAGCGCCGGTACCGTTGTCAAGCGACTGCCAGGGTATCATGCTGCCTATGGAGATCATGAATCTGGAGCCCTGGCACCGGAACACCTCGCCGGGCAATCTTATCATTTCTATATTGAAACGCAGACCCAGGCGCGTCCTTAGCCGTGCAAATTTATAAAAAAAAGCTGAATTATGGCCATTAAAGTGCACAGGAATTATGTCTCGATGGTATTGGACCGATTTATTGACGAACATTTTGTGCCACCGTAGGTCTTTTATGATATGGTCGCTGCCGCGCCTGGACACAAGTCCTGCCGGGAATATTATGACCGGGTTGTCGGCCTGCATTGCCTCGTCAAGCAGTGAGGATGACTTGCGGGACTGCGAACCGTGCTTGTTGATGGGGATGAATGTGCCGCTCAGTGGCTGTATGGCCATGAGCAGGTCGTTGACGACAAATTTCACTCCCGGGCCCCAGTAGGATGTCGCCCAGTCGATAAGCGCCATGCCGTCGAGGCCGCCGAGCGGATGGTTGCTGACGATGGTGACCCGCCGGTGGCCGCGTGGCGGAAGACGGTCGGCGCCTGTGACCCCGACAGAGATATCGAGATGGTCGAGAACACCTCGGCAGAAGTCGGCGTCACGCTTGCCACGGCACACTCTCAGCATCTCGTTCATCTCGTCCTGACAGATGATGCGTTCAAGCCACTTCACGAGAAAGCGCGGCATGAACCGTCTCACACCGGGTATGCGCTGACGCAGTACGGCGTCGAGATCGATCTGCATTGCTTCGGCGTGATCTGTTGTATGATGTATGTTGTCGTTCATTTTGGACGCAAAGATACAACTTTTTTATGTGCACGATTGTAATATCAGTAGTGATTGTGATATGAAATTTGTATATTTGCAAGTGTGAATTAACGAATCTAAGTTTTAATTGTTTAATGTATAGAAGGTTATGAAATTGACTAAGGTTTTTGTCGCCGGTGGAACGGCACTGGCCATATTGGTCTCGAGCGGATGCTCGTCAATGACACAGACAGGTAAGGGTGCTCTGATAGGCGGCGGCGGAGGTGGCGCTCTCGGCGCTGGCATAGGCGCTCTGATAGGTGGCGGCAAGGGTGCCGGGATAGGTGCCGGGATAGGTGCGGCTGTAGGTGCCGGCGCCGGCGCATTGATAGGTCGTAAAATGGATAAACAGCAGAAGGAGCTCCAGGAACAGCTGGCCCAGCAGGCTACAGTGGAGCAGACAACCGACCAGAATGGTCTGCAGGCCATCAAGGTCACATTCCAGGGAGGTATCCTGTTCCCTACCAACGGGACTACACTGAGTACGTCGGCTCAGGCCGATCTGGCTCGTTTCGCCGCTTCGCTCAAGCAGAACCCCGAGACTAATGTTCAGATATACGGTTTTACAGACAATACCGGCTCCATGCAGGTCAATCAGCGTGTGGCATCAGGACGTGCCGATGCTGTGCTTGTTGACCTTGTGAACTGCGGTATCTCGCCTACACGTCTTTCTGCTCAGGGTATTCCGATGGCCGACTATGTGGCTTCGAATGACACAGCTGCCGGACGTGCCCAGAACCGCCGTGTGGAGATATACATCACCGCCAACGAGAAGATGATACAGCAGGCCCAGGCCGGCACACTGCAGTAATACCCATCCGGATGTTCCGGAATGAAGCGCAGATTACGCGGATTAAAAAAATAAAAAGGGTACGACCCCCTGATGGGTTGAAAAATAACCGCAAATTACGCGAATTACGCAAAAAAGTTTGAAGCATAGATCGATCAAATTGGTCTGTGCTTCATGAAAAACTATTAATTTTTTGCGTAATTCGCGTAATTCGCGGTTGTTTTCTAAAATATCCGGATGGAAAAATATAATCTGCATAATCTGCGCTTTTATTCCTAAAAAAGTGTCTTAAATATTTCGGCCGTAGTTTTCTTGTATGTACCTTTGCGGTAGTTTTTCGTTGAATGAACCGGTTCTACAAGATATTGCGCGCTGTTATCGTGACTGTCATCGCTATGGCTGTCACGGTGCCTGCTGTTGTCTATGTGGGGCTGTCTCTGCCTCAGGTGCAGAGTAAGGTAGCACTGGCGGCAAGTTCCGAACTGTCCGGTCTGCTGGGCGGGGAAGTGGAGATCGGTAACCTTACGATCTCTCCGTTCAACCGTGCTATGATGCGTGATGTCACTTTGACTCTCGGCGACGGACGTGATACCGTCATGACGGTAGACCGGCTTGGAGCAGGCGTCAATCTTTACGAGTTCATTATCAACCGGAAGATAGTTATAAATTATGTTGAGGTCGTAGGTCTCGAATTGAGAGTCAGGTGTGATTCAGTCGGATCACCGCTGAATATACAGCCGGTGATCGACCGGATATCGTCCCGAGACGGAAAACTGTCCGGGGGAGAAATATCAATGGCTGTCAATACGGTGGTGTTGCGTAATGTGCGCCTGTCGTATGACGTTGACAGTATGCCTTTGCCCTCTGCCGGGATCTTCTCGCCATATCACGTGTCTGTGAGCGATTTCAGTGCTGATCTCCGGCTTCCGGCTGTGGGCGGTGACCGTCAGTTGTTTGAGATAAAGCGTCTCAGACTGCGGGAGTCGTCGGGGTTCGAGATAACGGATTTCTCAGGGAATCTGGCTCTTACCCCCGACTCGCTGTCGTGGAGTGATGTGTGCATCGGAATGCCCGGATCGCGTGTTGAACTTATTGACTGTCATATTGATAATCCGGAGGGTTTGTCTGTGGACCGACTGCTACTCGGGTCTCCTGTCGTTGCAGGTATAGGACGAAACAGCTATATCACTCCTGCCGATGTGTCTCCTTTTCTCCCTGTACTGAAACGATTTGACGTACCGATGTCTCTCGCTGTCGATTTCGAGGGTGTTGTGTCGGGAGAGAGCCGCGTGGCTCTGACTGCTTCGATGCCCGATGACGATATGAGTGTGAGACTGACAGGTGTGGTTTCTCAGCCGCTTGATTCTGCCCGCAGGGTGAGCGGATTGCATCTGGCGGGCCGTGTGACATCGGAATTGCTCGGGAAGCTGCCGCTGGATCCTGCGGTGCTGCGTGTCGCTGAAGCAGCGGAGTATATGTCGGTGACTGTTGACGGGACGCTTGACCACAATGCTGTCGATGCCGAGGCCTTGTTTTCCACTGCCCGTGGCAATGTCGGGCTGTCGGCCAGACTTGACAGGCTCGGGGACGGCACTCCGGACTATGATCTGGATCTTACGGCTGACCGTGTGGAGCTCGGTATGCTTCTGCGGAATGAATCATTCGATATCGCGTCGTTCAGGGCCACGGCCAGAGGCCGTCTCGTCGGTAAACGTCCCCGGGGAGTGGCCGAAGTCGATATTGACCGTCTGGACTGGAACGGCCATAGGCTGGGGAATATCACCGCCCGGCTTGTGACATCGGGCAAGGACTATGATATGAATCTTAAATCGCGTGATCCCGCAGTTATGGCCGATGTATCGGCCAGCGGAGAGATTGACCGCCGCCACAAGTCGGTTGATCTTGCGGCGAGGCTGGACCATATTGATATAGGCGAACTTATGCCGGGGACCCGTTATAGCGACTGCGTGCTTAGTCTGCGCACCCATGCATCGCTCGGCGGTACGTCACCTGACGATGTTACTGGCCGGCTCAATGTCCATGACATACGGCTTGACCGTCCTGACGGCAGCAGTATAGCCCTGAACGGAGTGAATGTGGAGATGAGCGGCGAGCCTGATAAGGACCGTACGATCGAGCTGGAATCAGACGTGATAAGCGGTATAGTAAGAGGTAATATCTATCTGTCCACGCTTGCTGACCAGATCAGGAACATAGCTGTGACATCATTGCCTTCACTGGCAGGGGAGACGGTTCCGGATGCAGACGACAGGTCCAACAGCTTTGACTACCGGCTGACGCTTCACGATACCGAACCGTGGGCCGATGCCCTGAAGATCCCTGTCAGCAATCTTGGCGAGAGCTATCTTGACGGCGGTGTGGATTACCGGTCGGGAAGTATGTCGCTGAGCCTTGACGCACCTTATCTCAGGCAGGGTAACAAGCTTATAGAGAAGACCCGTCTTGACATCAGTGTGGCAGGTGAACCGGGGGTGAGTTCTCTCAGTTTCACATCGCGTTTCCCCACTAAGCATGGCCAGCTGCAGCTCAGCTTTGACAACCGTGCTGCCGGTGATTCGATCGACAGCCGGCTCAGGTGGTCGATTGACCGCGCGGCCCGTTATGACGGCGACCTGTCACTGAGTGCCGCACTTGACCGCTATGCCGACGGGGTAGGGGCTCTTGTCACTGTTCACCCCGGGGAGCTGACATTCAATGACTCGACATGGACCGTGAACCGCGCTACGGTCGATATTATTCCAGGCCAGGTTACGGTCAACGGAATCAATGCCCATCGTTCGGGACAGTTTGTCAAGATCGACGGCAGGGCCTCGCATCTCCCGGAGGATGCCGTTACCATCGATCTGTTAGGAGTCAATCTCGATTATATTTTCGAGTCGCTCGGCATTGACAAGGTCATGCTGGGCGGTGATGCGACAGGACGTTTTTATCTCTCCGATCTTTTCTCGCGGGAGCCTCGCCTGGAGACTCCCGGACTGTCGGTAAGGTCGATAAGTTATAATAAGGTGGTGCTTGGCGATGCTGTTGTAAAGAGCCGCTGGGATCAGGACCGCCGCGCTATCACGCTTGATGCTACCGTCGATCAGCCCGGCGGAGACCGGACACTTATCGATGGCGCCATATTCCCGCTCAATGATTCTCTGGACATAACGTTTGACGCCCATAATGTCAACGTGGGTTTCATGTACCCGTACATGTCGGCTTTTGCCAGCGAGGTGAGCGGCCGCGCCAGCGGCAAGGCCCGACTGTGGGGCAATTTCAAGTATATAGACATGGAGGGCGACATTGCCGGCGATGATCTCTGTATCAGGATCGCTTTCACAAATACCACATATACCACGAGCGATACTGTCAGGCTGAGGCTCGGTGAAATCTCGCTCGACCATATGAGAATCAAGGATATGTATGGAAATTCGGCTATACTTGACGGTAAGGTATGGCATAAATATTTCAAGGAACCGGTCTTTGACTTTAATGTCACCGATGCCAGGAACCTGCTGGTGTATGACGAGTCGTCCAGAACCAATCCTGACTGGTACGGGAGTATCTGTGGCAACGGTTCCGCCCATATCGACGGCAAGCCGGGCGTCGTCAACATCGGTGTCGAGATGGATACGGCTCCGGGGTCGGTTTTCACACTCGTGCTAAATGATATGGAGGAGGCCGACGATTATACGTTCATCACGTTCCGGGACCGTGACGTGATGGCTCTCGGCGAGCAGGAGAAACTTACCGACGACACACCGGGTACGGTCAGACGTCTTCGTGAAATGCTGGCCAGACGCGAGGAGGTGTCCTCGTCGGCCTACAATATCGTTCTCGAGATGGATATTAACACCAATGCCCAGATCAATCTGATAATGGATCCGGCCGGGGGTGACCGCATACGTTCCCGCGGTGCCGGAAGCATGCGTATGACCTATGGGTCGGTCGATAACGAACTACATATGTACGGTACGTATACTCTGGAACGCGGTGACTATAATTTCACTCTGCAGGATATCATTATCAAGGATTTCACGATCAAGCCCGGCAGTTCGATCTCGTTTACCGGCGATCCGTTCTCAGCTATGCTCGATATCAGGGCGGCATATCCGCTCACGGCCAATCTCAGTGATCTCGACGAGTCGTTTCTGCATGACAAGGATCTCAACCGTACGACAGTACCTGTCAACGCCATACTGATGGTGAGCGGTCCTATACAGCAGCCTGATATTGATTTCGATCTGGAGTTCCCCACGGTGACCCGGGATACCTATCGCAAAGTGAGGTCTATAGTGAGCACCGAGGAGATGATGAACCGTCAGATAATATATCTTCTGGCGCTGGGACGTTTTTACACTCCTGACTATATGGCCTCGGCCACGCGCGGTAACGAGCTGGTGTCAGTGGCCTCGTCGACCATATCGTCACAGCTGGGAAACATCTTAGGCAGCATAAGCGATAACTGGAATATCGCGCCGACGTTCCGCAGTGACCGTGGAGACTTCAGCGATGTGGAGGTTGATGTGGCTCTGTCGAGCAGTCTTCTCAACAACCGCCTGCTGTTTAACGGTAACTTCGGCTATCGCGACAAATCATTGAACAACACGCAGTTTGTGGGAGATTTCGATATCGAATATCTGCTCAACCGAGCCGGGACACTGCGTCTCAAGGCCTACAACCGCTACAATGACATGAACTACTATGTGCGTACTGCCGAGACCACACAGGGGGTAGGTATATCGTTCCGGCGCAACTTTGACGGGTTTACGGAGCTCATCAGGCGCAGATACCGTCAGGAGCGCCGTGCGGTCACGGACAGTATACGTTAACGCTAATTGCACTTTATCTGTTAATAATGTTTAATTTGTAGCGTTAGTTTAGTTAAATGGTATTTTATATTGAAACTATATCCTTATTTTTGTGTCGGTTTTGATAGTGTTGAGGCTTTAAAACCGACTTTTTGTTGCGGTTAAACTGACTTTTGTTGTTTAAGTAGTTGTAATACAAAAGGTTTGTACTTGTGAATTTATTGGGTTAATTTATTTAACTCAGAAAAAGATGCTGTTTATATATAAAGATAAATCAATCAGTTCAATATACACCTAATTTTTATTCTATGCAAAGGAAAAGTTTTTTAGCTTTGATGGTTCTTGCCATCCTGACTGCTTTTTCGGCGATTGATATGTCCGCACAGGTCGCCGTCGGAGGGGGGGGCGACAAATCAAAGGATGTCAGGACATATGCCGTCAAGGGACAGGTATTTGACGATGAGGGAGAGCCGCTGATGGGTGTTTCGGTGCGTGATCCCAAGTCAAAGCGTGGCTGTCTTACTGATGCCGATGGAAAATTCAGCCTTATTGTCGATGGAGCCGGAGTTTACGATATCTCGCTTTCGTATGTGGGCAAGAAGCCTGTCGAGATGAAGATGAGTCCGGGCAAGTCGGTCAAAATCGTCATGAAGAATAATGAGAATGAGATCCAGGAGGTAGTGGTTACCGGTATATATAACCGTAACAAGGAGAGCTTTACCGGATCATCAAAGACGTTCGATGCCACACAGCTCAAGGAGGTTGGCAACCAGAACATACTCCAGAGCCTCAAGACCCTTGACCCGTCATTCACGATGATCGAGAACAACGAGTTCGGTTCAGACCCCAACCGTCTTCCGGATATCGAGATACGCGGTAAGAGTTCGATCGTAGGTCTCAAGGAGCAGTTTGGCGAGGACCCGAACCAGCCTCTGTTCATTCTTGACGGTTTCGAGACAACACTGCAGACCATAATGGACCTGAGCATGGACCGCATAGCGTCGGTGACCCTTCTGAAGGATGCCGCCTCGACAGCAATCTACGGTTCAAAGGCCGCCAACGGTGTGGTTGTTGTCGAGACCAAGGCGCCCGAGATGGGTAAGCTGAAAGTCAGCTACAACGGTACTTTCAATCTTTCGTGGGCCGATCTCACCGACTACAACCTGATGAACGCCGCTGAGAAACTCGAGTTCGAGCGTCTGTCCGGTAACTTCGAGTCCAATCTGGCATCACAGCAGGAACTGCGTCAGATACGTTACAATCAGCTGCTTGCCAACGTGAAACGCGGTGTCGACACATACTGGCTTTCTGAACCGCTCCGTACCGGTCTCAATCAGCGTCACAACATGTACATAGAGGGTGGCAGCAGCGAACTGCGATTCGGTATCGGTGTCAATCTCAACAAGATCACCGGTGTGATGAAAGGTTCGGACCGTACAACCGGCGGCGGATATATCGACCTTCTCTACCGTGTGGGCAGCCTGAGCTTTGTCAATAAGCTTACTGTGGATCTCACCGATTACAGTAATCCTATCGTGCCGTTCTCGGAGTATGCCAATGCCAATCCGTATTATCCGAAGCGTAATCCCGACGGCAGTGTCGATAAGTGGCTGGAAGCTCCCGACAAGGAGTACAGCGCGACGACCGCCTCTCCCTATGTTGGCAATCCGCTGTATAATGCTTCACTCAACAGCTACGACAAGTCGAGAGGCTGGAGTGTGCGTGAGAGCTTCAATCTCGAATGGCGCCCGATAAGCCAGTTTATGGTACGTGGCCGTCTGAGTCTGTATAAGTCTACCGATGAATCGGAGAAATTCGTGTCACCGTCCGACACTCAGTTCAACAGTACCGAGCTGCTGAAGAAAGGTTCATACCGTGATGACCGCAATGACAGTTTCTCGTATGACGCCGACCTCACTGCGACTTTCGGACATAATTTCAACGAAAGCCATCTTGTAAACGCTGTGCTCGGTGCCTCTATACGTGAGTCGCAGAGCAAGGGCAAGTCATTCTCGGCTATAGGTTTCCCGGAGGGTGATTTCACCACTCCCGGTTTCGCCAATCAGTATCCTCAGGGAGGCAAACCCGATTACAGCGAGTCTAAGAGCCGTGGCGCCAACTTCTATTTCAACGGCAACTACTCTTATAAGAACAAGTATCTTGTCGATGTCAACTTCAGGCTTGACGGAACATCGGTATTCGGTTCTAACCGCCAGTTTACCGAAACCTGGGCTGTGGGTCTGGCATGGAACCTTGCCAACGAGGACTTTATCAGGGACAGGACGAGCATCTTCAACATGGCCAAGATACGTGCTTCTATCGGTAACCCGGGCAACCAGTCGTTCGGCTCGTTCAACGCTATCACAACCTATAAGTACAATAACTGGATGCTCAATAATTTCGGAACGGGTGTTCTTATCGATGCATTCGGAAATCCCAACCTCGACTGGCAGAAGACCATTGACCTTAACGTAGGTCTCGACCTGAGTATGTTCGAGCGTTTCCATATCACGCTCGATGCCTACAGGAAGAATACCGATCCGTTGCTTGCCAACATAGGTATTCCGCTGTCGGTGGGTGTGAGCCAGCGTCTGGAGAACATAGGCCAGCAGATCAATAAGGGTATAAGCGGAACCATACGCTATGCCATCATCTACAAGCCTAAGCAACGTATCAACTGGACCATGAGTCTGACCGGAGCCACCAATAAGGCTGAGTACCGCAAGATCGGAGCCAAGCTGAACCAGTACAATTCGGAGAATCTTACCAAGAACCTGACCCGATACCGCGAGGGCGGATCGCCGACAGCTATCTGGGCCGTACGGTCTGCCGGAATTGATCCCGCTACCGGTAAGGAGATATTCATAACGGCATCGGGTGCCTATACATTTGTACACAGCTATGACGACGAGGTGGTAGTGGGCGATACCCGTCCTACAATCGAGGGTGTGTACGGAAACACATTCTACTGGAAAGGCTTCTCGGCAAGCATATATATGCGTTACAGTCTGGGCGGTAAAGAGTTCAACAGTACGTTGTATCAGAAAGTCGAGGGTATATCCGAGTCAGGTCTTATATATAACCAGGACCGGCGCGCCCTGTATGACCGCTGGCAGAAACCAGGTGATATAGCACAGTTCAAGGGTATACGCGAATATGGCACCAGCAATCCTATGTCTGACCGTTTCGTGCAGAAAAACAACTATCTGACCATCGAGTCGGTACGTATAGGTTGGGAGATCCCCTACCGGTGGATGAACCGTATCGGATTCCAGGGAGCCACTATAAGTGCCTATATGAACGATATAGCGCGGTGGTCGACAATGAAAGACGAGCGCGGTACATCCTATCCGTTTGCCCGCAGTGTGACATTTGCTGTAGGTGTTAACTTCTAAAATACTGATCATTATGAAAATATCACATATATTCATATCGGCGTCCGCCGCAGTGTCGCTGATGTCCTGTTCGGAGTGGCTTGACGTCAAGCCGAGCGACCGTATATCGGAGGAGGTCAACTTCTCGTCGCTGGCCGGTTTCAAGCAGTCTTTGAACGGCATTTATGTCGAACTCAACTCATCCGAGCTTTACGGACGCTCGCTGTCGTGTGAGATGATCGAGGTAATGGCCCAGAGATATGCGGTAAGTGCCGAGAACCGTTCAGCGACCGAGATAATGAACCTGAGCTTCGGCGGTTCGACAGCCAAGTCCCGTATCGAGTCGGTATGGGAGAAGGCTTATAATCTTATTGCCAACACCAACCTTATAATTGAGAACTGCGAGACACACCGCGATGTGCTTCCTGACGAGTATTACCATCTGATCAAGGGTGAGGCCTATGCCCTGCGCGCCTATCTGCATCTGGATCTGTTCCGTCTGTTCGGATATATCTATGATTCCGAGTCGACATCGGCCGCTATCCCCTACTATGACAAGTTCAGGCTTGATGTCGCTCCTACACTCAGTTCACACGAGTATATGGAGCATGTTATAACCGACCTGCTTGTGGCCGAGAGCGAACTCGTCAATGATCCGATCGTGAGATTCGGAACAGCCGGCAGCTCGAAGGATTTATTTCTGAGCTACCGCAATCTGCGTCTCAATCTCTATGCCGTGCAGGGTGTGCTTGCCAGAGCCTACTATTACATGCAGGACGATGTCAATGCCGCTATCTATGCCCGCAAGATAGTTGAGGTGCAGGAGCGTGTGTTCCCGTGGATACAGCCCATAGCGCTTACAAGAGCCAATGTCGACAGGGTATTCTCGACCGAGGTGATGTTCGCTCTTCAGAATCTGTCACGCGAGTCACTTTACACTTCGATGTTTGACGCCAACAGCCTTAAGGCTGAATCGTTGTATGCGCCGCGTGAGAATGTGCTCAAACAGATATACGAGGGCTCGACAGCCGACGGTGACTACCGCGTCATGGCATCGTTCAAAGGCTCAGCTGAGCTTGCCGGTGTACAGTATCGTGTGTTCAATAAGTATCAGGGCACTGACTCGCTGTATAACCAGATGATTCCGATGGTGCGTACGAGCGAGGCTTTCCTTATCCTGGCCCAGGTGAGTGATAATGTCAGTGAACGTCTCGGAGCGCTGAACATGGTACGTAACAACCGCGGCTTGCAGAGCACACAGAACCCGTCGGAGGTCGAACACCGTGACATGCTTAACACTCTGCTTGACAAGGAATGGATCAAGGAGTTCTATGGCGAGGGTCAGCTGTTCTACTGGTACAAACGTAATGCATGTATATACATGCGTTCGGCTATCGACGAGTATAATGACAATCCGTTCAGTGTTTCGTCGCCTACCATGTATGTCTGGCCTGTTCCCGACGGAGAGACCAAGTACAACTGATCGGCATGGAGAAAGACTGTGTATGAAATGAATAAATCAAACCGTTGATAATAAGTATTATGAACAATATATTCAGAAAAATGTCCTTGGGTATGGTTATCGGTACGGCTGTGACAGCCGTTACCGGATGCTCGGAGGGTCTGGAGACATACAAAGGAGAGAGCGGTATATATTTTGATACCATATATAAAGGCGCCGAGACTCTGTCCGACACAATCAGCGTTTCTTGGGGCATGAAGAAGTCGTCAGAGACTTCTCAGATTATAGAGCTGAATGTTAAACTCATAGGAAATACCGCCCCGGTAGACCGTGCGTTTGACATCAGGGTCGAGACAGCCATTATGCCTGGCGGATCGGAGATTCCTCCGGTGACGGAACCGGAGCCTGATCCGGAGAACCCGTCAGAGACTACCGGGACCAAGATACCGACACTCGATGCGTCGGAGGGAGTGGACTTCATCATGCCTGCCACAACCTATGTGCTGCCTGCCGGTGAAGCCGAGGTCTCTGTCCCTGTCACGGTTCTGCGCAGCGGGACATTGCATCTGGCCAAGCGTGCCTTCAAGCTTACTCTGCTGGAGAACGAGAACCTTAAGTTTCTGTATTCCCGCAGTATGCCCCAGTATGATGAGGAGGGTAATGTCACGTATTATCCTATGGACCTGCAGCGTGTGATTGTTCTGGATGAGGAATTCCCGATACCCGCCTGGTGGTCTGTGCGCGGAGAGCCTTACTTCGGCGAGTGGTCCCAGAAAAAAGCTTCGCTCATATGTGATGTCATGGATATCGACCGTGAGAAATGGCTTGATATGTCGGCTCTGTCTGATGGCTATCTCAAATTCTGCGGCCGTTATATGCACAACTATCTGCAGGAGAATCCGCATTATGAGGATGACGGTTCTCTGATGGTGATGGGTGAGAAATCGTCGTATTGATTGATTATGACAAATAATTGGAAGTTATGAAATTCAACAATATATTCAATGTATTCATTCTTACGTCGCTTTTTGCGGCGGTAGCGGCCGGCTGTTCGGACGATCTGGGCAATTACGGGTATGTTCCGGTAAACGAGGTCTCGGTAGGAGGCTCGGAGTCTGATGATATCCAGGAGCTCGTAAGCGGTAAGACTTATCAGGTGGTGGCTCATGTGGATCACCTGAAGTTCAGCCCTGTCCTGTCGTCGACATTCGATATCACCGATGATTCGAAATACGAGTTCGAGTGGCGCGTTGTACCGCGCAATGCCGAGACCGAGGATCTCGACCCCGAGGATATCGTTGTGTGCCGCGAACGTTGCATCGATATCCCGGTGACTTTGCCTGCCACTACCTATAACTGTTTTTTCAATGTCAAAGATATTGAGTCAGGTATCACATGGAGTACACCGTTCTACCTGCAGGTGAGATCTCTTACCGGCGAGGGGTGGTTCGTGCTGTGTGACGACCACGGGTGGTCGCGCATTGATGTTATATTCAATAAGGATGCCAACGAGGATATCATAGCCCGCGATATGCTTGCCGGACAGGAGTTTGATCCCGGCAAACCCGAGCACCTGTTTTTCAACTACTATCGTTACGGACAGGAGATCGCTGTTCTTGTGACCGATAAGGATTCGTATATTCTTGACGGTGAGGATCTTCATGCTGGTGAGGACAATCGTCTGGTATGGAATTTCGGTGTCGTCCCCGATAAGATGCGGATAAAATCTTCGGCCAAATCGCTGTATGCGTTGCGCAACCTATGGACAATAATTGATGAGAATGACGATATATATACGCTTGACCTGAAAGCATCGGGATCGTTATTCGAGTACCCTGTCACTAAGATCAACGGCACCCAGCCGTTCACTCCGGCGCCGTTCATAGGTGTGAACCTCAACAATAACTCATGGAAAGAGGAGATGGAAAACGGCAATCCTATTCTGCTGTATGATGAGACAAACTCCCAGTTCCTGGTTATCACCAACACGTCCAATTACCCGCAGGTTATGGAATTCAATGGTACCAGACTGTTTGACAATCCTACCGGCGGACGTAAGATGGTGTGTATGGAAAACACCCACTCGGGTGTGATCAAGTCGGTGCTGCGTGATCCGTCCAATGGTGAGACCTACTATTACGGCATCTCGTTTCATGCCGAGACAAAGGAGCATCCTATATACTGGTGGCTTGATCCGGAAATTATTCCATACAACAGGCAGGCCGGATATTGTAAGATCATAGGCCCCGGTGTGGAGCGGGCCGAGAAGTTTACATTCCATGGAATGTTCCCGTATGTTTTCTATACCGCCGATCACAAGATATACCAGTTTAACCTCGGTGAACCTGATAAGCCGGCCGTGGAGGTGTTGTCATTCCCCGGCGAGGAGGTAGCCGAGATGAAGTTCGTGCCTTTTGTGGGATGGATCGCCTATCAGGACTGGGAGCGTGCACGCGAGTATCAGCTTGTGGTTGCCACCAATGATATGTCGCTTGACGAGAGCACACGCGGCACGATGCGTTTCTATGATGTCCCCAACCTCATGCAGCCCCTGACACTCCATAAGGAGGTTAATGGTTTCGGCCACATCAAGGAATTCATCTACAAGGAGAGACATAACTAAGAGTATGTCTGAATTTAACAAAACATACACTGATAATAATTTCTAATATCACAATTAAATTGTATGAAAACCAATCTGTTGATTAATTCAGGTATCGGAGTGTTGCTTGCCGCATCACTTCAGGCCTGTGCCGGCGACAATTATACTGTTACCGGCAGTATTGCCGGTCATGGCGGCCGTATACTGCTCCTCCAGCCTGTTTCGGAGGAAGCTGCTGACACTCTTGCCGATTATGTAACCCCCGACGGTACGTTCTCGTTCAAGGGACATGTCGATGCGCCGGCTGAGGTGCGTCTTGTGGCTTCCGGCACTAAAATGGATATTCCTCTGTTCCTTGAGGATGGTGCCGATATCACTGTCACTGCCGATGTTGAGAGCAATGACTGGATGACGGCTGGCGGCGGCGAGCTGCAGCAGCTGCGCAACGACTGGCGTGCCCACGAGCTTGAGGTGGCTGCCGGGCGTGATTCCATTGTGAATTTCTATACCACGAACTATGACATGAACGATTATTTCTGGAATGTACAGGCCCGCGGTGCTCTGAACAGTTATGCCGAGGAGTGTGACTCTGTAGAGAATGACTTCCTTGCCGCCCATGATAATATGGTGGCAGCGTCGATTGTCTATGAACGTCGTAAGAAACTGACCCGTGACAGAACGATTGTAAAGAAATTCGGATTTCTTGGCGAGAATGCACGCAAGTCGCTCCGCGGACAGCTTCTTGCTCCTGTTGCCGAGCGCATTGCCAGCGTGACACTCGGCGGAACGGCTCCCGATTTCACGATGGAGACACCTGCAGGCGACTCGATATCGCTCTATGGTATCAAGGGCAAGATCAAGATCGTTGATTTCTGGGCTTCGTGGTGTGGTCCCTGCCGTGCCGAGAATCCCAATGTGAAGCGTATCTACGAGAAGTATCATGACAAGGGTCTGGAGATACTGAGTGTGTCGCTCGACAATGACAAGGCCAAGTGGCTGGAGGCTATCGAGACAGACGGCATGCCCTGGAACCATGCCAGCGAGCTGGGCAAGACCGCGGTAAATACAGCACAGGATATCTACGAGATACACGGTATACCCTACATGCTCATCCTTGACGAGAACAATAAGATCATCTCGGAGGGACTGCGTGGGGAGCGTCTCGAGGAGTTCGTGGCATCACATCTCGCCGACTGATCCCGCCCCCCCAAAGCGCAGACAATTAAAAGCGCGGATTTCGTCAGGTAAATAAAAGCGCAGATTTCGCAGATTTAAGGTTGGCCATCCTGGTGTTTGGGATTAAACCGCAGATTACGCAAATTACGCAAAAATAATTTTATCCGAAGATATTTGATTCTCTATCGTTAAGTCTGAAATATAACGACTTATCGGTAGAGAATCTTTTTTATGTATATTCCCAACTATAACAGCATCTGAATGCATAGGGTCGTTTAATATATCCTGGTAAAAAATAAACCTACGTAATCCACCTTCTGATCTAAGCACTATAAAAATTTGCGTAATTTGCGAAATCTGCGGTTAATCCCCAAACCTCCGGATGGTTAACTTAAAATCTGCGATCATCGTTCCTCTTTGATTGTCTATACAGAACGCTTTCGGAACGAAGTGTAGAAAGAATCTGCGCTTTATTTCAGACATCCGGATGGCCAACTTTTAATCCGCGCTTTTTAATTTTTTTCGAGAAATTTTCGACTTTTTTTGTTGCGGTCAGCCGAAAATTCGTATATTTGTACTTTAAATTCGGTTTAAGCCGTAATTTTTGTCAAATCAATTATTATCACTTTAATTGTTACTCTATGAAGAAAATTTTACTTCCTGTTTTTATTGCTGCCCTGGCAGCTCCCGTTATGATGGCCGAGACTGTGACCATAAGACTCTATGGTCAGGTTGGTGAAGATATGGATACTTATGGTCCTGATTTTCAAACCGGTGTGCTCGGAACGATGGACTGTGATGTTGTCCTGAATGAGGACGGTTCGTACACCATTCCTAAGTTCCTGGGTGTAGAAAAAGCTTCGCTGAATTTTAAAATCAACAAAGAAGTATCTCAGGCTGGCTTCAGCCCCGTGCGTTATGCGTTTGTGGTGAATTTTGCCGAAGTACCTGCTGTACCTGCTTATGTTGACGGTGTTCTTAACTACGGGGATATTGAAAACATTCCGACTATCAATGATTACAGTTCTACCATTGTTGCGGCTAATTCAGCAGGAACACAATTCAACTATCGTATAGTGAATATTGCCGCTGATTTTTCAAATGACATATACGGACAACCTGAGATCCGTGTAGCGACAGATGACGACCGTCGCAAGACTGCAGTTTTTATCGGTGACGATGCCGATTATATACTGTGTTCACCTTATTACTGGTGCCTGAATGACGAGAAATTAAGTTTTTCGGCAATTGTAAAACGTTCATATTTCTCGGAGAATAACGGAAAATATACTGTGACACTGCAGGGCGCGTGTGGATCTTATTTTGAAAAGATAGGCGAGGACTGGCCGGCATCGTCAACCGGTGAGGAACTTAAGCACTATCTGGTATTTGACCTTCCTGTTAATGCCGGTATTGACAATGTGGTTGCCGACGAGAACGGGAATGCTCCCGTCGAGTACTACAACCTGCAGGGTGTACGTGTGGAGAATCCGGCCAATGGCCTGTTCATCAAGCGTCAGGGTTCCAAAGTCGAGAAGGTGGTTATAAAGTAACCTGTCCGACTACGGTAAAGATAGAAATCAGACCAAATCGCTTTAATCCCGGTCGTGCATCATACGGTCGGGATTAAATTTAAGAGTATGTTTGAAGTTAATAAAGACGAAATTATGGTACGAAAAATAATTCCGATAGTCGTTATCGCGTCAGCGGCTTTATCAGCCCGGGCAGAGGAATATACCGCGCTGCCTGCCGATTATGACTACAGTAAAGTCAGCGAGTATTTCACCCGGTGTCTTCAGAGTCAGGTTCTCACCAATTATTCCGTGAGTCCCTTTGAAGATGGCGGATATGCTGTCTCGCCTGATAATATCGGTACTGTATCCGACAATGTCTGGCAGTTGTGGGCTGATGCCAATAAGTCGTTCAGCGAGCAGAAACTTAATAGCGGCAAAACGCTTAATAAACTTACTAAGAGTGCATCATGGAGCTATGACATCCCGAGCGATCTCGAACCCTGGTTCCAGATAGCCCATACATGGGAGAATCCGCCGGAACCTGTGCGTGAATTTGCCCGTATGAAGTATATTCTCGGTTCGAAAGGTACTCTTGACGGTCCGGCTCCGATGTTTATCAACATACACGGATCGGGCGTTGTAAAGGACGAGTGGTCGATGGCTCAGGAGGTGTGCCGCACTGATCATGATACGCCTAAAATCTATTTCATAGCACAGATACCCAACGGATGCTGGATTGACGGTTACTCGTGGTACCGATGGTTCCAGAGGTCTAAGCAGTGGGTGTGGGAAAAGGTGTTCCGCCAGGCTTTCCTGCGCAGCGAGATAGATCCCAACGGTCTGTTCTTTATAGGTATATCTGAGGGGGCTTACGGCAGTCAGCGTGTCGGCTCTTTCTATGCCGATTATCTGGCCGGCATCGGTCCGATGGCCGGAGGTGAACCGCTCACCAACTGCCCGCCGGAGAATATGCGCCACGTGGCGTTCAACCTGCGTACTGGCGAGAAGGACAACATGTTCTCGCGTGATGTGTATACAAGGTATGTCGGTGAATATCTTGACAGACTGTCAGAGAAATATCCGGGCGATTATCCGCACATGGTGAAGATAGAGCCGGGACAGCCACATTCGCTTGTACAGTACAATCAGGGTACGACTCCCTGGCTTATGGATTATCGCCGTAATCCGGTGCCGAAGCATGTGTGCTGGGAGAACTACCCCATGGACGGGCGTTATCGCGACGGTTTCTACAACCTCAGGGTTTTCAAACGCAGTGCCCCCGATGACGACACTCAGGGACGCGGATATTACGAGATGGATATTGACGACAACAATGTCATAGACATGCGTGTGAGCGTGGTTGTCGAAGATGTACTGCAGTGGGATAATTCCTATTATGGTACCGGTTTGCCGCTGTATATCAACAAGCAGTATACCCCGGCTACGACCGGCCGATTCAAGATCTATCTCAATGACAGGCTTGTAGACATGACCCGGCCTGTGACGCTGATACTGAACGGGCAGAAGATCTTCGAGGGAGTGGTGACTCCGACGCTGGAGGATGTGGTGAACAGCATTGCCGACTATTATGACCCGGAGCGTATCTTCACGGCGTCGATCGATGTCGATATCGACAATATGACTGCCGGCGCGGCCGTTGCCGGTATTGAAGATGTAACAGCCGACGGATGCGATGCCCCGGCCGTATATTACAATCTGCAGGGCATCAGGGTGGACAATCCCGTCAGGGGACGTATGTATATCAGGCGTCAGGGAGCTACAGCCACCCGTGTGATATATTGATCGTCAGATAAACAGAACAGGCAGGTGCCGGTGATATGCAGTCACCGGCACCTGTTATGTTTATTTAAGAAGATGTTAAGAGTGTGTTTGAATTCAAACACACTCTAAGATCAGACATACTCTGACCGTTACTGAACGATGGTCACACGCTCGCTGGCAAAAACGCTCAGGTCAAGCTGCTTCATAATATAGGCGATAGCGCGTGAGGCTCTTATCGACACTCCGTTGTCGCACAGTAGCGGTGAGTAGGCGGCGATCGACAGCACTCCGGGCAGTACGCCTACGACACCGCCGCCGAAGCCTGCGGCGGCAGGCAGACCTGTCTTCATTATGAAGCGGCGCAGTTTGTGGCTTTTCAGTGCCAGCCGGGCCACGAGGCGCTGTGAGAGCACTCCGTCATAGACGGTCTGGCGTGTGAACGGATTGACACCGTCGGCGGCTATTGTAGCGCCCATCTCGGCCAGTTGCTGTGTGTTTACAAACATTGACAGGCCGCGCAGGTACAGATCGACCGACTGTGCCGCATCATCTTTCAGGGGGTATCCGCAATCTGTTATCTTCCCGACGAAGTCATTGTCGGCCGCCTCTTTTCGGAGTTCTTCATATAGTTTTAAATCAAGCGTCGGCTCTGAGCCTATGAGCGCTATGAGTCGGTTGACAATGAAGTTCCATTTCGAATCGGGATCACCCTGCGGCTGCAGTTTGCTTATGGACTTGATGCCACGAGCTCCGAACGGTATGGCCGGTTTAGCGCACTTGCACTCCGCGGTTTTGTCCTTGCAGTGGCATTCAGGGCACTCGCCGGCGGCAGCCTTTCGGGCGGCCTTCTGCTCGATGAGCAGGGAAGTGACGGGGACGCGTGAAATCTGTCCGATAGGGAACATTATGCGGGCATCTCCCTTGTTGATGACTGTGCCGTCGGTCAACGCTGCCGATATGGCGAAACTCTCCGGGTCGGCATTCTTTACGCGGGAATCAACCGATCCGGCATCCAATGATTTATACTCTTCGTAAGCCGCGTTGATGGCATCACGGAGTTCAGACAGTTTTATAACGCGATTGTTCATAGCAGTTGTTGTGTTAAAGGTTATCTGAGATGGAAACATGCCGGTCGGGTTAAAAGTTGAAAACCGAAAGCCAAAATAAATTAAACCGCGACCTCCGTGGTCGGCAATCCGTCCGAGCTCCAATCGGCGTCCATGTCGGACGCCCGTGCTGTGGTAGGTCCGACCCCGGGCACGCCTTCGCTCCGCTTCGACGTACCCGGTTACTGGGAAATCGGCGTCCCTGCCGGACGCCCTGTCGTGTGTCGTTCTCATCCCGGGCAC
>CAJUBL010000022.1 GCA_910584665.1 uncultured Muribaculaceae bacterium
TGTGATGCTCCAGCCCAGGGCTTTGATCCACCAGCGGTCGGGAAGCCGGCGTGTGAGTGGCATGGTGGCTTTGTGTACGGCAAGCCCCAGACCATGCATTGCTCCCCAGAAGATGAATTTCCAGGCGGCTCCGTGCCACAGGCCTCCGATGAGCATCGTGAGAAAGTTGTTGACATACGTGCGCAGTGTGCCTCGGCGGTTACCTCCGAGCGGTATGTATACATAGTCGCGCAGCCATGACGACAGGGATATATGCCACCGGCGCCAGAACTCGGTGAGATTCTTTGACTTATAAGGAAAATTGAAGTTGGGGCTGAGTCTGAATCCCATTATCATGGCCAGACCTATGGCCATGTCGCTGTAACCGGAGAAGTCACAGTAGATCTGCATTGTGTAGCCGATTATGCCCATTAGCGATTCAAAGCCCGAGTAACCGGTGGGATTGGAGAATATCAGATCATTGTACTGTGATATGTAATCGGCGATTACCGCTTTCTTTATGATGCCGGTGAGTATCATCCACAGTGCGGTATAGAGTTCGGTCCGGGTTGCATGATAACGGGCCCGTATCTGGGGTATGAAGTAATCGGCCCTTACGATCGGGCCAGCTACGAGTGCCGGAAAAAAAGATAGGAAAAAAAAGTATTCGAGCCATGTGGCGGTTGGTGCCACACGTCCTTTGTATACGTCTGCGACATAGCTTATTGACTGGAAGGTGTAGAAGGATATGCCTACAGGTAATATTATATCGAGTGGCTGGAAGTTACCCTCGACCATCATGTTCCAGTTCCAGAGGAAGAAGTTGGCATATTTGAAAAATCCCAGTACGCTGAGTGATACTGTTATGGACAGAGTCACGAGCATGCGTCTTTTCCATCGGGTGTCTGTACGGGCTACCAGCCGTGATACGGTCCAGTCGATGAAAGATGTGGCTGTTAACAGCAGTACGAACCATCCGCTTGACTTGTAATAGAAGTATAGGCTGAATGCGGCGACAAATGTGAGCATATACCACAGCCTGTTGCGTAACAGAGCATAGACAGGCATGAACACCAGAAAAAGCGCCCAGAATGTGCCTGACGTGAATAGCATCGGTTCCGATGGCGTATAGTCGAGCAGACGTATTATGTTGTGGAATATGTTTTCAAATTCGCTCATAGCGGCTGTAACAGTATTACACGTTCCGGACGGCCTTTCTCTCTGACAGGTGTGTCGAGCCGTATGGGATGGGCGCAGTGTCCGGGCATCCAGCGGGCTACGCTGTCCATCCATAGTGAGGCGCTCACGGCTGTAGGATGGGCTCCGTCCTTCTTGCGTTCGAAAGTCATGCCGTCGGAGAGGAAGAATTCTCCCTCGTCGAGGCTGGATGATATGAAGTCGTTGATGCCGGTATCCTCTTTCCAGTTGGGTGGACCTATCCATAGTATGGGGCGGTCTCCGATCTGTGATATGATGTGTTCGAACGGTTTCTTGCGTTTGGTGGGGATGTCCCTTACAAATAGCTCGTTAGCTCCGAGACATGCGATTATATAGTCCGGTTTGTAACGTCGGATGAATACTGACAGAGTGTCACAGTCTCCCCATACCTGTGTGGTCGAGCTGTACCATATCACGGTGTAAAGTCTGTGTCCGCTTGCCTCGCAGTAGGCTGCAAGTCTGGGCGATAGTCCCTCAAGCATCGAATCACCGAAAAAGAGTATCGTCTTTGAGGCTGTGTCGACAGGTACGGGAAAGCGGGAAAGCGGTATCGTAACAGCCGGTGTTGTGTCTGGAATGAACAGTGGTTTGTCCGGAACTATAGGATCATGGTGAGTCAGCTCTTCTTTGAAAGAGGCTTTTTTTAAGGTATGTCCGATGATTCTGACTTCATCCAGACATGAGACTCCGGCCACGACGCCAAAGGCGGCGAGCAACAGTAACCATAGGGAGATATAACTGCGCTTCATTTTTTTACGGTTTATCGGTAAAGGGTGGTTACGGTACATTCCGGAAAGTAGTGATGCAGTATCTCTGCCGGCGTGTAACCTTGTGATCCCATTACAGCTGCGCCTATTTGACACAGGCCTACACCATGTCCCCAGCCGGCTCCGTACAGTCTTATGATAGCATTCGGACCTTCCCCTTCGGTTTCTGTCGTAAAGGCCGAGCTGTAGAGGTGACTCGGTGACAGTGAACGCCGTACTTCGAGTTCCTTGCCGACTGTCAGAGTGTCATCGGAGCCCTCTATTGCCAGACGGCATATGCGTCCCGATTTTCCGCGTGCGAGAGGTGTCAGGCTTTTTATGAAGCCAAGGTCGTGCCCGGTCTTGCGGGCTACCAGGCGGCCGAGTGAGTCGGCACGGTATTCAATGGTCCAGCTGTAGTAGTCGGCGGTGGCGCGGTCATAGCTGTTGAGTACCGAAGCCAGCACCTCGCGGGGCGGATTGGCACAGAACGCTTCGGGCCGGGTTCTGATCCACTGTTCGGCATGTACATCTTTCGAGAGGTCAGAGGGTGACGGAGGGAATCCTTCCGGTCCGTCATACCGGTCCGGAAGATAGTCGTGTGGCTCGGGCTCCCAGCAGTTTTCAAACAGTTCGGTTGCTCCTCCGCAACATTTGGAAAACCGTGCATCGCACACTTCCCCGTGATATGTCAGGACCTGGCCGCGTGTTGCCTGTACAGCCTGTGCGACAGCCGGTGTGGTGCGTCGTGTCACACCCTGGTAGCGCTGACAGTGATCGTCGGCGCAGACGTCAAATCCGGAGTGATCGTCACGGTCATACCATACTACGATCTCATCAGAGGTCTCACTGCGGGTCTCCCGGGAGTGGGATCTTGACAGCTGACTCAGCAACCATGACCGGGATATTATCGAATGAGTCTCAAGCAGGGCACGGGAGGCATTGGCGCTCATCTCCGACGAGATAACGCTCTCGAGATACCGTTCGATGTCGATATCGTTGATTACAAGCAGCCGGCCGCCATCGTTTACAAGTCTCAGCGTGCCTTCAAACTGCTGTGGTTCCTTCTGCTGCCAGTGGAATCCGACGCCGATTGTCACATCGGCTACTTCGAGAACAGATGAGGAGGACGACGGATTGATTGTCAGCGTGCTGTCGATCTGTGATGCTGTGAAGGCATATGTTCTGAGCGGTGTGCCGAGCGAGTCTCGTTCGGTGATAGAGACCGAGTCGGCGGTCATGATACCTACGGCTACCTGTGGAATCCTGTCGGATGTCGATGTGACTTTTGTGCTGCAGGATACTGTTGCTAATGACAACGTTATGAATAATAGCGTATGTTTCATACGTCTCTTACGGTAAAATCTCGTTTGTCGGCTAACAACAACGGGATTGCACACGATGAGGTGTACAATCCCGTGTGGGTTGCATTGATCGGTTGAATCAATTATTTCTTCTTGACGTTGCCGTAACGGCTCATGAACTTATCGACACGACCGGCTGTATCCACGAGTTTCTGTTTGCCGGTGAAGAAAGGGTGAGAGGCGCTGGTGATTTCAAGCTTGACCAGAGGATAGGTTACACCGTCGATCTCGATAGTCTCTTTGGAAGCTACGGTTGAGCGGGTGATGAAGATCTCTTCGTTCGACATGTCTTTGAACACGACCTCGCGATAGTTGGAGGGATGGATGTCTTTTTTCATTTTATTACGTCTATTTGTCTATAATTCAATGTGTTATACGGGGCGCTGGTAAGGCGCTCTATTCGTAATGGCGTGCAAATTTAGTGATTATTACTTAGTTCACAAAATTTTAGCGCTATTTTTTATCTTCAAACTCTACCAGCGGTGAGTCGGTACCTACGATTTCGCCCGGTTCAACGAATACCTGTCTGATTGTTACATCTTTCTCAGCCTCGACGTCGTTTTCCATTTTCATGGCCTCGTAGACGAGCATGATGTCTCCTTTTTTCAGGTGGTCACCCTTCTTGACGTTGACCGATATGATCTTACCACCCATAGGAGCGTGGTAGACCTCTCCGGTGATAGGTTCGAAACGTGCGCGGCGGGCTTCTTCCTCAGCAGCTTTGGCTGCGGCGATTGCGGCTGCCTTGGCAGCGTAATCGGCATCGCGACGGCGGCGCAGGAACGGATTGGCAACGTTGGGTAGCAGTTCGAGCAGCAGTTCTTCCTCACGGTTGGATGCAAGGGGAGTGTTCTCGTACTCGGCAATCCTGGGGTTGGCCGGTTTCCTGTAGCTCGATACGTCATAGTCATGTTCCTCGGGACTGCCGGTGATAAGCTCGCGGAATGCTGGATCAACCGGAACAGGGGTCTTTCCGTATTCGCCCCTTACGAGTGCTATGAATTCGTTACTTTTTGTAGTGTAGTCGGGATTGCCCTTGCGACGGTCAATGGCGAGGTTGACAGCCTGCGATCCTACTATCTGGCTCGTAGGAGTTACCAGAGGTATAAGTCCGGCATCGCGGCGCACCTTAGGTATCAGGCGCATGGCATCGTCAAGCAGATCCTCGGCCTTTAGCGTCTTGAGCTGTGCGACCATGTTGGAGTACATACCTCCGGGTACCTCTGCGTTCTTGACCAGTTCGTTGGGTTTGGGAAAGTTGAAGTAAGCTTCGATGGCGTGGCAGGCTTCGAGCATGCCGTTTTCATTGCCGGCGCGGCCACATTCGATGGCGCGGTCAAACTGTGCGTCTATATCGGCCGGCAGTTTGTCGGTCAGCGGGTCAAAGTCGTTGGGGAATGATTTGGCCAGGTCGAAGTTGGAGAGTGATTTGCGTACTTCTTTCAGTTCTGTGCGGATTCTGGCGACCTGTTTCATGTCGGCCTCCAGTTCTATGCCGAGTTTCTGGCAGAAGATGTATATGAGTTCAATGGCAGGAGCCGCCGAACCGCCGCCGAACCACCATATATTGGTGTCGAGTATATCGACGCCGTTCATGATTGCCATTACCGACGAGGCCAGGCCGTAGCCGGGAGTGCAGTGGGTATGGAAATCTACCGGAACCTTGACGCTGGCTTTGAGCTTGCTTATGATTGAGGCGGCGCGCAGCGGGCTGACCAGTCCGGCCATATCCTTGAGTGTGATGATTTTGGCACCGAGACGTTCCATCTCTTTGGCTTTGCTCACGAAATATTCGTCAGTAAAGATTTTTTCGGGTTCCTGAGGCTTCTTACCCATGAGACGTCCGAAAAATCCTATTTTTACCGGTTCAGCCTTGGGGTCGACAGTATAGCATACCGCACCGTCAGCGATGCCTCCGAGTTCGTTTATGAGTCTGATCGATTCCTTGACATTGTTGATGTCGTTGAGGGCATCGAATATACGCATTACGTTAAGACCGTTGGCGATAGCTTCTTTATAGAATCCTTCGAGTACCTCTGTCGGGTAAGGTTTATAACCGAATAGATTGCGGCCGCGGGAGAGGGCCGACAGGAGAGATTTGCCTTTCATGACGCGGCTCACAGAGCGGAGACGGTCCCAGGGTGACTCATCGAGATAGCGCATCACTGAGTCGGGTACAGCGCCACCCCATACTTCCATGATATGGAAACCTGCGTTCTCATAGTAGGGGAGAAGTCGGTCAATGTCCTTCTGGGGCATGCGGGTCGCAAAGAGAGACTGCTGGCCGTCGCGCAGTGTCAGATCTCTGATTTGTAGCTTTTTTTGTGCCATAATAGTAAATTATGCGGGTTATCGGGTGCAAAGATACGGATAAGTCGAGAGCAAATCAAAATTTATTTTGAATTTGCCGGGCGTGAGTATCTAAAAGACGTAGTCAAAGATACGGATAAGCCGGGAGAAAAGAGCAAGCTTACCTGTACTTTTTCGAGCGTAAGTATCTTCGACATAGTCAAATATACGGAGAATATTCGATGAAAAGAATAGCGAAAGTCATGCGGAGCATGGTTCGCGGCGGCAAAGCCAATTCTTTGAGTCAAATATACGGATAAGTCGAATGCAAAACTAAACTTGTTTAGGTTTTGTTGAGCGTAAGTATATAGGACGAAGTCAAATATACGGATAAGCCGAGAGCAAATCAGAATTTATTTTGAAATCTCTGGTTACCGGCACACAGAACGCAATATCCATGCCGGGGTATCGGATCGTAATGTCGTGGTGTCCGGTCAGGACACCGGTTTATCAGTAACCGGGTACGCCGAGCGTAGCGGCGTGCCCGGAGTCTGAGTCTATAGTCGCAGGTGTCCGGTCAGGACACCGATTGGATCACAGGCGATCGCAATTGGAATTGTTGGGATATTGTTCCATGAAAGACCAATAGCAGCTATCGAAACAAACACATGATTCAGCCATTCGGCCAGAGCCATTATTTGTTCCTTTGTACAGAAAATTAATAAAACGTATAAACATGAATGTTCCCTTGATTACATGGTGCTGTGTGGCAGGCCTGTTTGTTGTAATTCTTCTCGTAAGGCTGATACGTTGTGCCGGTTTATGTTTCAGACATCCGCAGCGTATTTTTGGGATGGGTACCGAACGGGAGGAAATGTTTGTTCCGGGTGACCGGCTGACTGTAGACGACCATGACTTTGATGACTTCGACGATCTGTAAACCGATCAGACCCGGATCCAGACAGGTCTGTGTGTTTCTTGGACGGTACGGTGCCTTGCTGTTAGGGTGTGGAGCAACCTGCATAAGGTTGCAGAAGAATATCGATCGTATAGCGCGTACGTGGGGAGTCAGGGTGAGTATCACCATTATGCCCCGGCATCTTCATGTCACGGTTACTGATCCTGATGGCAGTGATCTGTTTACCTCTATTGAAGCAGTTCCACATTGTTCTGTAAGTTTCAGTCTTAACACGCGCCTGAGCCGTCTTAGCTGGGAAGTGGCTGATTGTCAGCTCGGCTATGACGAGACGCTCTCCCGGTTCAAACATATGGAGAGCAAAGGGGCCGGTGGACTTGCATTTATTCCGGAGTTGTTGCTTGTGGGTTGTGCCAACGCGTCATTCTGCCGGCTTTTCGGAGGAGATTTTGTGGCCATGGTTATTGTTGCCGTCGCTACGCTTGCCGGATATTATCTGAAAATAAGTCTTCTCAGGCGGAATGTCGACCTGCGTGTAGCCGTGATGACATGTGCTTTTGTCTCATCTGTCATAGCTGCTGGTGACACATTGTTCTCAATGAGTACTACGTCAGATATTTCCTTGGGAACAAGTGCGTTGTATCTCGTGCCTGGCGTGCCTTTGCTTAACTCATTCAGTGATTTGCTCTACCGGCATTATATATGCGCCGTAAGTCGGTTCCTCGATGCTGCTGTTCTCACTGTATGCCTGTCGGTCGGTCTGTGTGCCGGCATGTTGCTTATGAACCGGGGGATGTTTTAGACCTATATAGGGTTGGATATATTGTTTTTGAAATCAGTATCAGTCGTCATTGTTATGTCACTCACTTATTTATTTCAGGATGCATTGTTTGCATCAATAGCCGCTATCGGTTTTGCTTGTATCAGCCGGCCGCCGTCACGCGTATACCTTTATTGCGCACTCATTGCGGCTATAGGACATTCGACCCGTTATATGTTGATTAATTCCTCGGGTCTGGAGGTAAACATAGTGATAGCGACCCTTATAGCATCAGTTGTCGCCGGTTTGCTTGCGGTTTTCCTGTCTCCCCGTGTGAAATGTCCGGCCGAGGCATACCTTTTCCCGGCCCTGTTGCCGATGATTCCGGGAATATATGCCTATAAGTCTGTGGCAGGACTGGCTATGTGTGTGCTTCAAGGAGATTCCGCTTACTTTGATTATTACTATAATCTGTTTAGTTATAATTGTATGATGTGCCTTAGTATATTACTCGTGATGGTGACGGGGGCTACAATACCGGTCTTTATGTTCAAGAGCGTGTCGTTTAGAGCGACACGTTAGACATTTATCCGTATATTTGACTTCGTCCTATATACTCACGCTCAACAAAACCTAAAAAAGTTTAGTTTTGTATTCGACTTATCCGTATATTTGACTCAAAGAATTGGCTTTGCTACCGCGAACCATGCTTCGCATGACTTTCGCTATTCTTTTCATCGAATATTCTCCGTATATTTGTGTCATGGAATTACGACAATTACGATACTTTGCCAAGGTTGCTGAGACGCTGAACTTTTCGGAGGCGGCCAGGGCATTGTATATAACACAAAGTACACTCTCTCAGCAGGTAAAACAACTGGAAGAGGAGATGGGGGTACCTCTGCTCGTCCGTACAAGCCGATCGGTTATGCTTACTGAGGCGGGCGCCGAGCTGTTGCCCCATGCACTTGATACGCTTCACGAGGCTGATGCGTGCCTGCAGCGTATCAACGATCTCAATAATTTGCAGACCGGTACTCTGAATATCGGTGTGACCTATTCGTTCAGTCCTATTCTTACCGAGACTCTGGTTACGTATATGAAGCTATATCCCAGGATAAAGCTTAATGTGCTATATAAACCTATGGCTGAACTTATGGATATGTTAAGGGAAAGACAGGTCGATTTTGTGCTGGCTTTCAGGCCGCTGCATCATGTTGAGGGGGTGGAGTCACATATGTTGTTCCAGAACTGTCTGTCGGCGATCGTGGGATCGCATCATGCGTTGGCATCGTGTGAGCGCGTGAGCCTTGATGATCTCGCACGGTATGATCTCGCCTTGCCGTCACCGGGTCTGCAGGCCCGCAATGCTTTTGACAGTATCATACCGGCAGGCGCGCGTCTGCGTATACGTGTGGAACTCAATGAAGTGAATATCTTGCTCAAGTTGCTGAGACAGAGTCAGCTTGTATCTGTGCTCGCGGAGGCTACCACTCACAATGAGACGGGCGTCAAGGCTATTCCGCTTGATATACCCGACAACGAGATGGCAGGATGTATCCATACACTCAGGGACAGCTATCGAAAACGTTCCATGCAGGAGTTTCTGCGCATCCTTAGCGAGTCGATGGCAGTGCGTGAACGCCAGAATGCCTGGATATGAACAGATGATGTTACTGTCTCATGAGGTTCTTCAAATAGCAGGGAACGGGTGCAATATTCATAGACTGTGATTCGTTAAAAAAGTGAAATGCAATCATAGCGTGATGAAGATATTGTCAGTTACAAATATGTATCCTGCCGGAGACCGTCCCAATTATGGTATTTTTGTCAAGGAGCAGATAGATGCCGTAGCCGGGCGGTTTGGAGATGTGGAATATGATGTGTACAATATTGATAATTCAAATGGCAATACCGCCTATGTGAGGTCTGTATTCAGAGTCAACAGTCTCGTGGACAGCTGTGGATATGATCTTGTGCATATACACTACGGACTGTCCGGATTGTTCCTGCTCTTTCCGTTTCTGCGTCGGCGACATATACCTGTAGTCATGACATTACATGGTGGAGACATTCAGCCCGAGCAGGGTAAAACGGTACAGGTATGGCTTACGCGTCGTGCTCTTCGTCGTGTTGATGTGGCTATATCTCTCAACGACCGTATGACAGCGCTCATTAAGCCGTACTGTTCGGAAGTAGTGAAGATACCGTGCTCAGTCAATACGGATATATTTACACCGCCGGCTTCACGTGAGCCACTCGGATCAAAGAAAGAACTTACAGTAATTTTTCCGAGTGACCGGTCACGTAAGGTGAAAAATTTTCCACTCTATGAGTCGGTGTTAAAAGCGTACAGTGACAGGTACGGTACTGTAATACATCAGCTGGAACTTAAAGATATGAACAGGTCCGAGATTGCCGGAGCTTTGCGGCGGGCCGACCTGATGCTGATGACGTCTGTCTCCGAGGGATCTCCTCAGGTGGTAAAGGAGGCCATGGCCTGCAATCTGCCTGTCGTCTCAACCAATGTAGGTGATATAGAG
Organism: uncultured Muribaculaceae bacterium; assembly: GCA_910584665.1. Lineage (GTDB taxonomy): Bacteria > Bacteroidota > Bacteroidia > Bacteroidales > Muribaculaceae > JAAVFS01. Next base: position 9,816 of record CAJUBL010000022.1, read on the forward strand.
ACTTTGCTGTCGGGAGTCGTTTCATCTGCATGGTCTGAGACTCCGGAGGTCGGTAATCTCGTGGAATGTATGCGCCGTGTTGTCACCGGGCAGGTCGATGGAGTGGCCGGTCGGGACCGGTTGCTTAGTCTTAATCTTGACAATGACTCGGTTGCAGGCCGGGTATATGATGTCTATAAATCATTGATTTTAAAATGACACCGATAAGGATTCTGAATATAGAGATATTGCCTCTTACACGTCAGCAGCTTCTTGAACAGCTCAGCGACGGTGTGCTTGTGACGCCGAATATCGATCATCTGGTCAGGCTGCAGTCCGATGCGGAGTTCCTTGAGTGCTACCGTAAGGCTGACTGGGTGGTATGTGACAGCCGTATTCTTTATTTCTGTTCCAAATTATTGCGTCGGTCGTTGCCTGAGGCGATACCGGGATCCTCTTTTTTCACGTCGTTCTACCTGTATCATGCACAGAATCCGGATTGTCGTATATTTCTTCTCGGAGCTATGGACGGAGTCGCCCATAAAGCGATGGAACGCATAAACAGTTCGGTAGGACGTGATATTGTGGTCGGCGCCATGTCACCTTCCTATGGCTTTGACAAAAAACCGGAGGAGAATGCTGAGATATACCGACGTATCAACGATTCGGGAGCCAATGTGGTACTCGTAGGGGTAGGCGCTCCTAAACAGGAGAAGTGGATAATGAATCACCGGCACAATATGCCGGGTGTACGCATATGGATGGCCCTTGGCGCTACGATTGACTTCGAGGCCGGAAATATAAGTCGTGCTCCGCGTGTCATGCAGAAGTGCGGCCTCGAATGGTTCTATCGGTTTCTGAAAGAGCCTCGGCGTCTGTTCCGGCGCTATTTCATCGACGATCCTCGCTTCTTTTACTTCTTTGCCAGGCAGTTGTTCTCAGGTCGGTAGGGTAGTTCTGTTAAATTCGGACATACGGTATTCCTGAGACCTGTCAGCCGCGGTGACGCAGGTAGGCTGTCAGGTCACGTTGTATCTGTGATCCGGCAATCGCATTGATGCCGTAATAGGTTGCGATTCCCGTTGCCGACATAAGCGCTAACTTTATCCAGCTGTTATCGCTCAGACAGCCTGTTGTCCACATTGCCGCCATTGTCACGAGCGTAATGACGAGATAAGGCAGTGTGTCTCCGAGAAATTGCCTGCGGGTGCGGCCGCACATAGGAGCCACATACCATACGGTAATGCCCCAGGCTATTGCCGACGCCGCCAGCTGTCCCCACAGAAGCAGTTCGATACCCCACACGATATTATCTCCGCGTGACATGTCAATGAATGGCAGGCAGGCTGCGAGTCCGGCGGCGGCCGTGATGTCGCGCACGAGTTCCATTGCCACTATCATCCGTGTATGTCCCATGGCGATGGCATAATTGTTGTAAAGCGAGGTGAGCGAGGTGAATATTCCCCGCAGAATCAATATCTGGAATAATAGTATCGCGGCATCCCATTTGGTTCCGAACAGAGCGTGGAACAGAGGCTCGGCCACGGCTATGGCCATGCCCATACATGCTATGAGCATGTAGCTGCCGGCGCGGTTCATCTTGGCTGATGCCCGGGCAAATCGTTCTGGATCGTCCTGAACATCGCTGAGAGTAGGGAGAAATGACGATGTGACTACCTGTGTGAGCGACGATATACCCATCTTGCTCCACTTGTCGGCCTGAGTGTAGTATCCGAGTTTGCCCATGCCCGTGAAACTGCCTATCACGAACGTGTATACGTTCTGGAAGATGGTATTGAGGAGCGATATTGACATCATACTGCCTCCGACGGCAAAGAATGACTTCAGAGCAGGCCACGAGAACCTCGGCAACGGAGTCCAGCGTGTGTAGAGCCATAAGACAAGGCAACGGACGAGATTCAGTACATTTGTCTGCCACACTACAGCCCAGACTTTCCGGCCAGGTCCGAGAGTGACTGCAAGATATATCGCGACTATACCGCCGGCTATCAGGCCGGCAGTGTTGGCCATGGCTATCGGAGCGACATTCTTCTGCTTCATCAGCCGGTTGGTCTGTACTATCGATGCGGCGTTGAATATGAATGCCAGGAATGTAACACGGCCTATGGATGTGAGCTCAGGTTCCCCGTACCAGCGGGCTATGGCCGGTGATGCGAACCATAACAGCAGATAGGCGGCGACAGAGACTCCGGTATTGAACCATAGCACAGTAGAGTAGTCAAGGCGTGTCGGGGCCTTGCGCTGTATGAGCGCATAGGAGAATCCGCTGTCGACAAACAGTGATGCGAAGGCCTGGAACATCAGCACGGTGCCGACGAGGCCGAACTCCGTCGTTTCAAGTTCGCGTGCCAGTACGATGCCGATAAGCGTATAGAGTGCGATCGACGCAATACGGTCAATCAGATTCCATTTGACTGACCGTGCTGTGAGATGTTTCAGCTCATTATCCATCGGCGGAATCCTACTCTCCGACTTTCTTGATTTTGCCGCCTATCGAGCGGTTTTTGATCAGAGGTTCTCCGTTGTAATACACAGTCCCGGATCCTATTCCTTTGACCGACAGTTCGTCAGCCGCGGTGCAGCCTATGACGCAGGCGCCGTTGATAGTTGCGGTGACCTTGCTCGCGGTGAGCTGGTCGGCCTGTATGGTGCATGGTCCCGAGCATGACAGCGATGCCTTGGTACACCGGCCGTCGATAGCCAGTTGTCCGCGGCCGGTGAAAACCTTTGCTGATACCTCGTCGGTGTATATATCTCTCAGTGAAAGCCGGCCGTTGCCCTCAAGGCGGGCTTTGAACTTAGGGCCTGCGTTTACGTTAAAAGCTCTGACCGTGGAGTCGGCAAGGTTCTCTATTGATGTGAGGAAGCGTGAGTAGACCGTAAGAGTGGGGAGTTGCCGGTTTTCGAGTCCTACGATGTCAAGCTCGATTGAGAGTTTACCTTTCCCGTTGTTTATGAACATTATGGCGTTTACGAGGTCGACAGGTGCCTGGAATACAGCTATTCCGGCCGAGTCAGGGTGTGACTTGTAGTCGACATTGATCGCATTGACTACACGCAGGCTGGTGAAATCGCCTACGTTAACCGCATGACGCTGTAACTCCTGAGCTTTCATTCCGGTCGTGGCGGTGAGAAGAATCAGTATTGATGCATATATGTATTTCATAATGTGTTGGTTTGTATCGATGGAAGGATGTCGTGCTGGATACGTGTCAGGATTGAGTCGAGTTCGTCGTAGGTGTTGGCCTGAAGCATTGCTATTCTCGTATCCCTGAAATTGGGTATCCCTTTGAACAGCGGGGATGCGGCGAGGTGACGCCTTATGTGCAGAATGCCGCGGTACTCGTCGATGCGGTCGATGCTTTCGCTGATCTGCCGGCGCAGGAGATTGAATTTTGTCTCGGTGGAGAGCGGCTCTACGACACGTCCGTGTTTCAGAACCTGTTTCATCTCGTTGAAAATCCACGGCTGGCCTATTGAAGCTCGTCCCACCATGATGCCGTCAACTCCCGATGTATCGAAAGCTCTGGCGAGTTCCTCACCGGTAGTGATGTCTCCGTTACCTATGACGGGGATCTTAACTCTCGGGTTAGCCTTTACTCTGGCTATCATATCCCAGTCGGCATGGCCTGTATATAGCTGGGAGCGTGTGCGGCCGTGTACAGTAAGAGCCTGTATACCGCAGTCCTGCAGCTGTTCGGCGAGTTCGACAATGATGCGTGAGTCGTGATCCCATCCAAGGCGTGTCTTGACCGTTACCGGAAGACTGACAGCATTGACGACAGCGCGGGTTATCGAGAGCATAAGCGGGATGTCTCGCAACATTCCTGCTCCCGCTCCTTTACCGGCTACTTTCTTTACAGGACACCCGAAGTTTATGTCGATTATATCAGGACCGGCCTGTTCGGCTATTCGGGCGGCCTCGACCATGGAGTCTGTGTCACGGCCGTATATCTGTATGGCGGCAGGACGTTCGCCGCCGTCTATATGAAGTTTTCGTGTGGTCGACGCTATATTGCGGATGAGGGCGTCGGCCGATACAAATTCGGTATATACCATATCGGCACCCTGTTCACGGCATATGAGCCTGAACGAGGCGTCCGTGACATCTTCCATCGGGGCAAGCATCACAGGACGGTTTCCTAAATCGATGTTTCCTATCTTCATTGCATTGCAAAAGTACGAATTTTACTCATAATATAGCTGAGTGTATGCATGTATGTCACGAAAACTCCAATTTTTTTGATATTAAAGACCGTGAAACCTTATAAATCATATTACGTAAGTGTCAAGACCCGAAAATTTTGATTACCTTTGCGTCCGGTAAGTAAAGAGAATCTACTTACATAACATAAATATACACACAACAATGAGACTAATAATCGAGAAAGATTACAGTGATGTATCGCGTTGGGCGGCACGTTATGTGGCGTCACGTATCAACGCAGCGTGTCCCACCCCCGAACGTCCGTTCGTACTGGGGTGTCCCACCGGCAGTTCCCCGTTAGGTATGTACCGTCATCTTATAGAACTTAATAAGGCCGGTAAGGTCTCGTTCAGGAACGTGGTCACATTCAACATGGATGAATACTGCAATCTGCCGCGCGAGCACTCCGAGAGCTATCACAGCTTCATGTGGAACAACTTTTTCAACCATATAGATATAAGGCCCGAGAATGTGAATATACTCGACGGAAATGCCGCTGATCCCGAGGAAGAGTGCCGCAGGTATGAAGAGAAAATAGCATCATACGGCGGTATCGACCTTTTCATGGGCGGAGTGGGACCAGACGGACATATCGCCTTCAACGAGCCCGGTTCATCGCTTACCAGCAAGACCCGCATCAAGACACTGACCACCGATACTATCATTGCAAACTCTCGTTTCTTCGACAATAACGTCGACCTCGTACCCAAGACCGCCCTTACAGTAGGTGTCGGTACCGTTATGGCCGCACGTAGCGTAATGCTCATTGTCAACGGTCATAACAAGGCCCGTGCTCTCAGGCACGGTGTGGAGGGTGGTATAAGCCAGATGTGGACAATCAGCGCACTGCAGATGCATCCCAAGGCGATTATCGTAGCCGATGAGGCGGCCTGCGGTGAGCTCAGGGTTGATACCTACCGTTACTTCAAGGATATAGAGAAGGATAACCTTGATCCCGATACTCTATGATCTAAGATGAGTCCGGAGTTATTGTAAATCAAAATCTATTTTGTCTGCTCTCGACTTATGTGTATCTCTGACTCCGTCTTAAATACCGACGCCCGGCAAATTCAAAATAAATTTTGCTCTTTTCTCTTGACTTATTCGTATCTTTGCAGTGTCATAGCGGGAGTTGTTCCCGGTGCCCCCGAAATATGGAAATAACCTTAATATTAAGCTTCTTAAAAATAAACCAAAATGAAAATTGAAAAAATCATCGGACGCGAAGTTCTTGATTCACGTGGTAACCCCACTGTGGAAGTTGATGTAATCCTTGAGTCTGGTGCACGTGGCCGTGCATCTGTTCCCTCTGGTGCCTCTACCGGTGTCAACGAGGCTCTTGAGCTTCGTGACGGCGACAAGAGCCGTTACATGGGCAAGGGTGTCCTCAAGGCTGTTGCCAACGTTAACGGCCCCATCGCCGATGCACTCGTAGGCATGAGCGCTCTCGATCAGATTGCTATCGACGAGAAGATGCTGGCTCTCGACGGCACTGACACCAAGAGCAACCTCGGTGCTAACGCCATTCTCGGCGTGTCTCTTGCTGTAGCCAAGGCTGCCGCCGACTACCTCGACGTTCCTTTGTATAAATACATCGGTGGATGCAACTCGTATGCACTCCCCGTTCCTATGATGAACATCATCAACGGCGGCGCCCACTCTGACGCTCCCATCTGCTTCCAGGAGTTCATGATCCGTCCTATCGGTGCCGCCTCATTCCACGAGGGCATCCGTATGGGTACCGAGGTTTTCCATAATCTTAAGAAAGTGCTCAAGGAGCGCAATCTCTCGACCGCTGTAGGTGACGAGGGCGGCTTCGCTCCCAATCTTGACGGCACCGAGGATGCTCTTCAGGTTATCATCAAGGCTATCGAGCTCGCCGGTTACAAACCCGGTAAAGACGTTACCATAGGCCTCGACTGCGCTTCGAGCGAGTTCTATAAGGACGGTGTTTACGACTACACCTGGAAACAGGGTGCCGACGCTCCCAGACTCTCGTCAAAGGAGCAGGCCGAGTTCCTCAAGGGTCTCGTTGAGAAATACCCCATCGATTCGATAGAGGATGGCATGGCCGAGAACGACTGGGAAGGCTGGAAGATCCTTACCGACATGATCGGCGGACGTTGTCAGCTCGTTGGTGATGACCTGTTCGTGACCAATGTCAAATACCTCAAGCGCGGTATCGACGAGGGCTGTGCAAACTCGATCCTTGTCAAGGTCAACCAGATCGGTTCGCTCACAGAGACACTTCGTGCAGTAGAGCTCGCACAGCGTAACGGTTATACCGCCGTTATCTCTCACCGTTCGGGCGAGACCGAAGACGCTACTATCGCCGACATAGCTGTAGCTACCAATGCCGGCCAGATCAAGACCGGTTCGGCAAGCCGTTCAGACCGTATGGCCAAGTACAACCAGCTTCTCCGCATCGAAGAAGAGCTCGGGGCAGACGCTGCTTACGGCTGGGGCAAGAAGACCAAGATGCCTCAGGCCTGATTCGCAGACATCATAGCAACGCTATAAACGAAGCCGGCTCCCCGATATGAAGGGTGCCGGCTTTCTCTTGTTTTTTTCTCGGCTTATCCGTATCTTTGACTCTGTCGAAGATACTTACGCTCGGCAAATTCAAAATAAATTTTGATTTGCTCTCGACTTATCTGTATCTTTGTAGGCATGTGGCGGTTTTTTAGCCTGCTGTCTGTAATTATGTATTTTGATTTTGACATATCAATTCCGGTTCTGGCATTGTCGGGAGGATTGTTCCTGCTGACTGTGTTCCTTACTATAGTGTATCGCAGCCGGCTGTGTCTGCCCGTGAAATGTCGTTGGCGTCATGAGGGGGCGCAGCCCGATACTGTGACCTGGCGGCCGGTGTCGGTGGTGGTTTATGCCCGTGACAACTCTGCACGTCTTGAGAGGTTGCTTGAGGATCTTCTGGAACAGGATTATCCGGCTGGATTTGAGGTGATCGTTGTCAACGATTGCGGTGGGTATGCATGTAGCGACGTAGTGACACGTATGTCTCTGAATTATCATAACCTGCGCATGACTTTTGTGCCCGAAAGGGCTCACAATCTGTCTCATAAGAAACTCGCCGTCACTCTCGGTCTGAAGGCGGCACGTAATCCGTGCGTGATGTTGCTCAATGCCGAGTGTCGCCTGCCGTCTCGAAGGTGGCTTGCCGGTATGATGTCGGGCGGGACGGGCAATGTGAGACTCGGGCAGGCTGTAATCAGAGCCGATGATGACAGCAGGCTTCCGCTGATGATGCGTCTTGACGAGGCGAATACGGCGATAACATGGATCGGTGCCGCCGAGCGTTGCCGGCCTTTCCGTGGCAATGGTTACAATATTGGCTACGATACCGCCACGTTCTTCGAGCATGACGGTTTCTCTGGCAGCCTGAATCTGCAGGCCGGTGACGATGATCTGTTTATCAGCAAAATAGCTTCAGACGATAATACGGATGCAATTCTGTCGGCCGACACTATTGTCGATGTCATGACAGCCGAACCTCGCCGTCTTTACCGTGAGCTTAAGATAAGTCATATGTTTACCGCGCGTCATCTTCCTTCTCATCCTGTTATGGCGTTGTCTCCTGCAATGATGTGGCTGTCGGTCGTGTCTGGTGCAGTGGCGTCGTGGCTCGCATATCCCAACCTTACGGTTACTGTTGCATCGGTATTGTTGCTGATCATACAGTGGATAGTCATAGGATGGTCGTGGAGTAAGGCTTCAAGGGCGGTAGGCATATGTATAAGCGGATGGCAGGCTCTGCCGGCTCTGTTATGGCTTCCGTTCCACAACATGCGGTATCGGCTGGAGTCACGTCGCAACCAATATCAACATTACACATGGCAGAACAGGAAAGTGATATGAAACAACCCGCTAAGACCAATGTGGCGCGTCTTCTCGATAAGGCACGTATTCCCTACAGGCTGGTGCCTTACTCTGTAGACGAGAACAACCTTGCCGCACAGCATATAGCCGATGAACTCGGAGAAGATATCAACCGTGTGTTCAAGACACTCGTGTTGCAGGGCGACAAAGGAGCTCATCTGGTGTGTGTGGTTCCCGGCAATACTGAGGTCGATCTCAGGAAGGCGGCCCGGGCCGCATCTATGAAAAAGGTCGAGATGATCCCGATGAAAGAACTGCTGCCGCTGACAGGTTATATGCGTGGCGGATGCTCGCCGATAGGTATGCGCAAACAGTTCCCTACATATTTTCATTCGACTGCGGCAGACTTTGACCAGATATATGTAAGCGCCGGCATACGTGGTCTCCAACTTATGATAAATCCTTTGCATCTTATTGAATATGTCGGCGCTAAGCTTGCCGATATCGCAACTTCCAGCAACGATGAGTAATACATTCGGACACATATACAGGCTCACTACTTTCGGCGAGTCGCACGGCCCTGCGATAGGGGGAGTTATAGATGGGGTACCGGCTGGTTTCAGGCTTAATCCCGAGGCTGTCCAGCATGAACTTGACCGTCGGCGCCCCGGACAGAGCGCTATCGTTACGGCGCGTCGCGAAAGTGATACCGTGCAGTTGCTGTCGGGGCTCATGGATGGCGTGACCACCGGTGCGCCTATCGGCTTCATGATACCGAACTCCGACCAGCATTCGGGAGACTATGACAATATGGCCGGTGTGTTCCGTCCTTCACATGCCGATTATACATATACGGCCAAATATGGTCTGCGTGACCATCGTGGCGGTGGCAGATCATCGGCCCGCGAGACTGCCTGCCGGGTGGTCGGTGGTGCTGTGGCACGCCAGATACTGGAGTCGATGGGCATTACCATACATGCATATACCAGTGCGGTAGGTCCGATATCGCTTGATACTGATTATCATGATCTGGACCTGTCACTGACCGACAGCAATGCGGTGAGATGTCCGGACACAGATGTGGCTGCTTCCATGTATAGACTCATAGAGCGGATAAAGAGTGACGGCGACACAATTGGCGGTGTGGTGACATGTGTGGTAAGCGGGGTGAAAGCCGGTCTGGGAGAACCTGTCGCCGACCGTCTGAGCGCTACGCTGGCTTCGGCCATGATGTCGATCAACGCGGCCAAGGGCTTCGAGATCGGGATGGGATTTGAAGGTGCCCGTCATCGTGGCAGCGAGATGATGGATCCGTTTGAGACAGCTCCCGACGGCACGGTAGTTACCTCGGCCAATCATTCGGGTGGTGTGCAGGGCGGAATATCCAATGGTGCCGATATCTGTTTCCGTGTCGCATTCAAGCCTGTAGCCACATTGCTCAGACCGGTGGATACCATTGACTGTGAGGGTAACAGGACTACTCTTAAGGCACGGGGTCGTCACGATCCGTGTGTTGTTCCGCGTGCTGTACCTGTCGTAGAGGCGATGGCGGCCATCACACTGCTTGATGCATGGTTGCTCAACAAGACTGCGCGTATATGATATATTATACCGACTATGCCGCTTATCTGGGACGTCACTTTGACGGCAAAGTGCAGAAACTTACTGTCAATGCCGGGTTTACATGCCCTAACCGTGACGGTTCAAAGGGGCGGGGCGGATGCAGTTATTGTAATAACGTCTCTTTCTCTCCGGCAATAACCGGGCACGATGATACTGTTACAGGACAGATATCGGCCGGCAGGCGTTTTTTCGGACGAAAGTATCCGTCCATGAGATATCTGGCCTATTTCCAAAGCTATACAAGTACTTATGGAGATATCGGCCGCCTTATGGGTCTTTATCATGAGGCTCTTGCTGTCGATGGTGTTGTCGGGCTGGTGATAGGCACTCGTCCCGATATGATGCCGCAGGCATTGCTTGATCGGCTTGCAGGGCTCGCCGGAGAGCGTTATGTAATGATCGAGTATGGTGCCGAGTCGAGCTATGATTCCACGCTGGAGAGTGTCAACAGATGCCATACCTGGGCCGATACCGTAGACGCTGTGACACGGACGCATGACGCAGGCATACATACCGGTGTCCATCTCATAATGGGACTTCCGGGTGAGACACGTGAAATGATGCTCGAGACCGTCAGGCGTGTCTGTGAACTGCCTGTCGATGTCCTTAAGCTGCATCAGCTTCAGATACTCCGTGGCACACGTCTTGCCGTCGAAGCCGATCGTATAAAGACGTTTGATGTCGACGGGTATCTTGAACTGTGTGCGGATATTGTCGGTATTGTGCCCCGAAGGATTGCAATCGAGAGGTTCACATCCTCGGCACCGTCCGAACTGCTGATAGCACCGCGCTGGGGTCTTAAAAACTATCAGTTCACCAATCTGTTGAAAAAACGCCTTGAAAAAAATGAACTGATTTAAACTTATTACAAATTAACATTCAGAGGCTGTTTTCGAGGCGATTCCGAGCTTTATGAGGGAGCGATGGGGTTCCATCGTGACCGAGAAAAGAGACGAAATCGACCGGAAACAGACCTGAAGGTTAAAAGTAAGGTTTACATCAGTTTCGGATTTCACATTTTGTAATAAGTTTAAATCAGTTCAATATATGAAGACTCTTTATGTCAGTGATATGGACGGAACCCTGCTTGATAACGACAGCAGGGTGAGCCTGAGATCGGCCGGGATTATCAGTGATCTGTCCCGCCGCGGTATACTCATCACTGTGGCTACGGCCAGGACCCCGGCTACAGTCGACCCGCTGATGAGAGATACCTATACCTGCTGTCCTGCAATTGTGATGACAGGAGCGGCACTGTGGGATCGGGAGAAACGGGAACTTGTCGATATGAAACTGCTGTCGTCAGAGGCTTTCGCTGATATACGTCAGGTCTTTGCAATGGCGTCGCTTGATCCGTTCATATATACTGTGGCATCTCCAGCCCGTCTTGATGTGTATCATGGTCTGGAGATGTCGCCTGGCGAGGAAAGCTTTTATATGGAGCGCAGCCATCTTGTGCTGAAGAAGTTTCATCTTGGAGATTGTCCGTCGGCTGATGAAACCGGTCGGGTGATCCTGATGTTCGGAATAGGAGATACAGATCGTGTAGCCGGTGTCGCGGAGGCTCTTGAGGGACGTGGAGACTGCTCTGTTTCCTTTTATCCCGACATATTGTCGCCGTCGCGTTCGCTTATAGAGGTGTTTGCTTCGGGAGTGTCAAAAGCAGGAGCTGTAAAGAAACTTGCCGACAGGCTTGGCGCCGATCGTATAGTAGTGTATGGCGATAACCTCAATGACCTGTCAATGATGGCCGTAGCCGACGAAGCCGTAGCTGTTGCCAACGCTTTCCCTGAGGTCAGGGCCGCCGCTACCCGGGTGATAGGTCCGAACAGTGACGATGCAGTGGCCCGCGACATCCGGGATCTGACTGATTTTAAGAGTATGTCTGAATTTAACGGGACGAAAGATTCAGAGAGCATGTCCGAGACTGCTCCTGTCTCCGATGACGGAGTTATGGGGTTCCATAATGACAGATTCGGAGATCGGAACAGGCCGGACAGGCTCCTGAAGCTGAAGTTCTGTTAAATTCAAACATACTCTAAGATAATGCTTTGGCATGCCGGATACATGCTATACTGAAATTTTAAGATATGAATATATACGATATACGGCGTTACGGTACCTGGATACTGCTTTTCACCGCTATGGTGATGGTGGGTGTCTTTCTGCTGGTCTCTAACCGGCTTGTCAGTGATCTTACTGTTCAGGAACGTGAACGAATGGAGGTGTGGGCCGGTGCCACGAGGCAGATGGCCAAGGTTACGACTGCGGCTATGGACAATGAGTTGCCTGAGGAGGATGCATGGGCCGCTGACGACATAGAATTCCTGCTGAGCATTCTTGCGGGAAACCATACGATTCCAGTGCTGCTTACCGATGATAAGGGTACGATTATCGACCAGCGGAATTTCGATCTGCCGGAACCTGTCGACTCGCTCGGCCCGCTGTCTGATGTCAATATGGCTTATCTTTATGACAAGCTTGAAGAACTTCGCCGGGGTAATAATATCATCCAGATCGTAATCTCGGCCGATAACAGTCAGTATGTATATTATGACGATTCAAAGTTGCTTAAGAGGCTTGGCTATTATCCTTATATACAGCTTATTGTTATGCTCGTTTTTATTGCGGTGGTCTATTTTGCGCTCTCCTCGACCAAACGAGCCGAGCAGAACAAGGTATGGGTGGGGCTGTCAAAGGAGACGGCCCATCAGTTAGGTACTCCGATATCGTCACTGATGGCCTGGATGGAGCTGCTCGAATCGCTGGGTGTGGATTCCGATACAGTCCATGAGATGAACAAGGACGTGAAACGTCTGAGCACTATCGCCTCAAGGTTCTCCAAGATCGGTTCAAGACCGCAGATGGAGTCTGAGGACCTGAATGCTGTTGTTGTTCACGCGTGTGAATATATGGCCACACGTATTTCCAGACGCATAAACTTCTCTGTTGTCCCGTCTGCGAGTCCTGTGCAGGTCAGCATGTCGGCACCATTATTCGAGTGGGTTATGGAGAATCTTATAAAGAACGCTGTCGACGCGATGGAAGGCACCGGTGACATTACTGTCACTGTGGGCAGGGACGGCAACAGAGGTTTTGTCACTGTTACGGATACCGGCAAAGGTATATCGCGAAAGAATTTCAATACAATCTTCAACCCGGGGTATACTACCAAAACGCGTGGCTGGGGACTGGGGCTCGCCCTGGCACGCCGCATAATCGATCAGTATCATCAGGGTCGCATATTTGTCTTTGATTCGGAGCCTGGCCGCGGAACGACATTCCGTATAGACCTGCCTCTTGATGTATAAAAATACCACTATATGGCATTTGATGGAATGGGTTTGATAAATTTATGTTAAATAAACTGTCATAAATTGCCATTTGCTTGCATAGTTCCCTGAAAATGCGTTCCTTTGTATGTGTGTTTTTCATAGTATTAGATTAAGATAAAGGTTTATGTAATAGGGTTGTCGTGAGACAACCCTATTATTTTGTATAAAATCTCCGGTCATTTCCGAACCATTATCCTGTTCACATTGTTTAGAGTATATTTAAGGTTCATCACTATATTTTCACAATGAGAACGTTACTGATTCTGTCATTCGCTATACCGTTTTGTCTGTCGGCTGTCACTCCGAGGCATTATATCGATCATCTGAGACATCTGCATGACTATCGTGGTCATGTGACTTACTCGGTGCTGTTGCCTCAGGCCGAGGATCCTGTCACATATGATATCACTCTTAACTCGACGGTGGCGGAGGGTGACACTCTGGCTCCGTGCCGCTATCTTATAGAATGGCAGCCTGAACGGGCTGAACTGGGTTCTGGCTTTGCTGCCTATCTTGACGGGGGGCATTATCGCTACCGCGGCAACCGTCTTCAGGAGTATCACATGTCGTGGGATTCGATCCCTTTCATAGTCGGTAACGGTGGCGTACAATGTAACGCACAGTTTGTCGATGTGTTGCCTCAGTTCATGGGTCGGGATCTGGACCGTCTCGTCGCCGACAGCAATTTCGTATATACATTTACTCCTGATACACTGTATAACGGTCGCACTGTGGCTGTTATAGAAGGTAAGATTATGTATGACGGGTATGTGAGCAAGGAATCGACCTATATCTTCGATCCGGTTACTCTCATGCCGGTGGCTGTTGAGATGGAGAATAATCCCGGATCTATAAGCGAGCAGTCGGTAACCATATGTTATAACGGCAATGGATCGTCGCCGTTCCCTGTGAATGGAGAGGATAGTCTTATCGCCATGTATCCGGAGGTATTCGAGAAATATCGGGAGAGCAATTTCAGGGTCGAGAATCTCCCGGGTACTCAGTTGCCGACATTCACGTCGCCTATGTCGGGATCAGACGAACGTTTTGTATATCATCGTGGTGATCCGCTGGACAATCCGGCTGTGATACTTGTCGTTGACGATTCAGGTGCCAATACCGCCGCCGCCATTGAAGATACACGCCGGGCTGCAGATATGTCTCCGGCACAGTTTGATATCATCATAGCCTTTGTTGGTGTGGATCCGGAACTTGCAGCCGATAAGACCGGAAGACTGCGTGATGGCGAGGTATTGCTCACGCAAGCTAAATCGCTCGCACGCGACTGTGGTGTTACATCGTATCCGACATTCCTGTACGTGGGGCGTGACGGTCGGGTTGAGGATGTGACTCTGGGGTACAACAAAAATCTTGTCGAACTTGTTATACAGACATCGACATTGCATTTCAGATAATTAAGAGTATGTTTGAACTTAACAGAACTTCAGATTCAGGAGTCTGTCCGGCCTGTTCCGATCTCCGACTCTGTCTTTATGGAACCCCATAACTCTGTCATCGGAGACAGGAACAGTCCCGGACATGCTCTCTGAATCTTTCGTCCCGTTAAATTCAAACATACTCTAAGGTTTTAATGTAACCTGATGCAGATATTATATATATAAACTATTAATATTTACATAAAATGTCAACTGTATACTTTAAAGACACACCCTGTCACACCAACGGCACCTTGCCTGCTGTAGGTACATCCGCTCCTCCGTTCACCCTTGTGACTCCCGGCCTGGCCGAGATTACTGAGACTACGTATGCCGGCAAACGGGTGGTCCTCAATATTTTTCCAAGTCTTGACACCGATGTGTGCGCGGCTTCGGTGCGCCGGTTCAATAAGGAGGCCGCATCGCTCTCAGATACTGTTGTGATTGCAGTCTCGGAGGACCTGCCATTTGCGGCAGCACGTTTCTGCACCGCCAACGGCATTGATAATGTGACACCGGCATCGGCTTTCAGGGAAAAGGATTTCGAACACAATTACGGAGTGCTTCTTATGGACGGTCCGCTCAAGGGATTGCTTGCACGTGCCGTGGTTATCATTGACCGGGACGGTAAGATAATTTACCGGGAACTCGTGGAGCAGATAACACACGAGCCGGATTACGCGGCTGCTCTGAGCGTCCTGCGATAATACGTTGTCTGTCTGTGATAAGACCGGATAATATTTTTAGCGATGTAAGAAACTGTTTAAATTAATATGATGCAGATTCTGAGAGAGATTATCGGATGTATTTTTGTTTGTGATGAGGAAGCGTAGCCATAGCTGCGTGACCGAAGAACAGACAAAAATACGCCGGTAAGATCCTTAAAAACAAAGAGATATTAATTTTAAACAGTTTCTAAGCCGCATGCCTCAGGGCTGTTGCTTACATCGTGTTTTGAATATAGTCAGTGAGAATATCCTGAGGACTTTATACAATTGATAGTTGTAGTATTCCTTTTTGATTGTGAATATTGATTCCAGCACCCGGGTTGAAGTTTTATGTTTAAAATCCCGGTCGGTGAAGAGGATTGTCCCATGACGTCTGGTTACGTCAATTTTTTCTGAGAATACACTGTACTCATTGTGAAGCTTCAGGGCATACTCTGCTATTGACGGTATTATCGACTCTGAGGCATGTTTTAAGGCAAATGTGTAGCAGTAGCTGAACATCCGGCCCGCTATATCGGCATTTTTCTTCAGTAAATTGTTCCGCTTCCAGAAATCAGCTACATATCCCAGTGCATACATATGGTCGATAGATCGTGGCGTACCTTCAAATGTCTTTGCCATTATTGACCCATCGCGCCTTAAATACCTGTGAAATTTATCCTTTATATAAAAAATTTTATCGGCGACACTCCGATATTGCATTGTGAAAGGATAATCTTCATACAGTATTTTTTCAAAATGGATGTCATATCTGTCAAGAATTGATTTCCTGAACAGTTTGTTCCATACCGCACAATCGTCGGTCGCCTTCATATTATTATCGGCTTCAACAAGCCCCTCATATCTTATTGAGTAGTAATTTTCATCCTTTTTTCGGTTTCCTACATTATCTCTGTATATCATCCTGACACCGAAGTGTACCATGTCGGGATTCAGAGGAAATGCCTGCTCTGATACGGTCTTATAGGTCTCGGGCTCCAGACTGTCGTCCGAGTCAAGGAATGTAATCCACTCGGCTGTAGCATGTTTCATGCCATGGTTACGCGCATCTCCCAATCCGCCGTTGGGCTTGTCGACGATTATTATCCGGTCATCCTCATCCCTCAGCTTCTTAAGTATATCCAGTGAATTGTCGGTCGAACCGTCGTTTACACATATAATCTCCAGATTGCGATATGATTGATTCATAACGCTTCTTACTGAGTCTTCAAGAAATTCGGAGGTATTGTATACCGGTATGATTACTGATATTTTTTGTGTATTCATATGACACGCGCTGATTATCGGTGATTTATATACATGTATGAGAACATAATTGTCTGACGGCCAGTATGCGTCCGGTCTTGGGGGTCACTGTGGCGTGACGTGAAGCCCTGATGCCTACGAGCCAGAGTATCACGCCGTCTGCCTCCAGCACCCACGACATATTGCGCTGACGATGAGTGTAATGCATGTCGGTGAAGATGTCGCTTAGCAGCCTGCTTCCATTCATTCCCCATGGCTGAAGTCTGTCGCCTGGTCGTGGATGTCGCAATATAATATGTTTAAAATCAGCAAGTCTGTCTGCATCAAAATAGGCTGTCATCGGGTCCCGTTGAGGCCTGAACTCGTTGGGAGTTATTATATTGGCTTCGATCAATGACGGCCATGAGCGCAGGTTACTGATATCGATTACAATCTCCTGGTCTGAATCAATGTCTTCATTTATAGGTACTAAGTTTCCGTGGTCGAGCAGGTATGACGAACCGTCGGTTCCACAGAACTTCAATCCGGATGCTCCGGCACTTCTGATGATATTGGCCACAGTGTCAGGATTATAGCCTCTATAATCGGGCCTGTTGAGCATTTCAAAGAGCAGTGCATCTGTGGGATAGTGAGTCTCGTCGAGCAAACGTTCCAACTCAATTGTGCCGTCAGCCCTGCAATAGCGTTCATATTCCTCATCGATAGTGATTTCGAGTATATTGCGCTGGTTTGACAGAGCGTCAAGGGTATGAGACATGCCTGTGAGCGCATCGGGAAAATACCTTTCGATGGCCGGCAGGATATCGTTGCGCAGGGCGTTACGCCTGAAGTCATTGCTCAGGTTGGACGAGTCGGTGACATATCCTATTCCTTTTTCTTGCAGATAACTGACAATGAGCGGCTTGGTACATCTGAGCAGTGGCCTTACAAAAATACCCCGGCGAGGTCTCATGGCGGCCAGACCTTTAACTCCCGTACCTCTTAACATATTGAGTATCATAGTCTCCACGTTATCCTCCAGATGATGGCCTATGGCTATGCTGTCGAGCGCATGTTCTGCTCTCAGTCGTTCGAACGCCTCGTATCTTATTGACCGGCAGGCCATCTCGATCGATTGTCCCGGATGTGTCGCCCGATAGGTTCCGACATCACATTGTATGATGTCGATATCGACTCCGTAATGGTGTGCCACATCACGTGCATGCATTTCGTCACGATTGCTCTCGTCACCGCGCAGGTGATAATTGCAGTGTACCGCCCGGCATCGGTGCCCCAGCGAAGTCAGTGCTGCGAGCAGTGCCACCGAGTCAGCACCGCCGCTCAGTGTGACAAGAAAACTTTCGCCGGGGTGTGTTACCTCGGCGACAAGTTCGGGTAGTGTCCTGCCTTTATTCATTTCCTGGATCGAAGATGGATATGCTGTTATTGCTCTGTATCTGTCTGTCTGGTTTCGTTCAGATAGCTGTGCATGGCTTCGGCCGCGTGACGTCCGTCACCCATGGCGAGAATAACTGTTGCGCCTCCGCGCACAATATCTCCGCCGGCATATATGGCCGGTATTGATGACTGCATGCTGTCGCTGACCGAGATTGTTCCCCGACGTGTCACTTCGAGCCCTCTGATCGAGTTAGGGATGAGCGGGTTGGGCGATACTCCCACGCTTACGATCACCAGATCGACCGGAATCTCTTCAATGGCCCCTTCGACAGGTACCGGCGACCGACGTCCTGATTCGTCGGGTTCTCCGAGTTCCATGCGTTGTACACGCATGGCTCTTACACGCCCCTTGTCGTCGGCAAGGTATTCTACCGGATTATGAAGTGTCATGAACTCGACACCTTCCTCTCTGGCATGTCTGACTTCTTCAAGGCGGGCCGGCATCTCTTCCTCGCTGCGGCGATATATGAGCATTACCTTTGACGCACCCATGCGTCGGGCCGTACGCACAGAGTCCATGGCAGTGTTTCCGCCTCCTATCACGGCCACGCGGTCAGCTTTCGGGACGGGAGTGGCATACCCCTGTACTCCGGCGTGCATAAGATTGATACGTGTGAGGTATTCGTTTGACGACATGATGTTTACGAGGCTTTCGCCAGGTATGCCCATGAATCGAGGAAGACCGGCTCCAGAGGCGACGAACAGACCGTCATATCCCATTCCGAGCAGCTTATCATAACTGAGAGTTTTTCCTATAATGCAGTTTTTCACCATTCTGACTCCCTGTCGTTCGAGCGACTGTATTTCAATATCGACAATCCGGTTGGGGAGCCTGAACTCGGGAATACCGTATTTGAGCACTCCGCCAATCTCGTGAAGAGCTTCATAGACGGTGACGTCATATCCCAGTTTCGCCATCGCGCCTGCAAACGACAGACCGGCTGGTCCCGAGCCTGCTACGGCTATCTTCCTTCCGTTGGGCCTCGGGCGGTTGACAGTGTCATGGCTATGGTCCCGCATGTTCTCGGTATCGGCTGCGAACCGCTCCAGATATCCTATTGCTACTGCCGGTTTTTTCATCTTATTGTAGATACATTTTGACTCGCACTGGCGTTCCTGCGGGCATACGCGGCCACAGACAGCCGGCAGGGTGCTGGTCTCCCTGAGTACTGTGGCGGCATCGCTGAAGTTGCGTCGTTCGATGTTCTTGATGAATCCCGGTATGTTGATTCCGACAGGACATCCGGTCACGCACTGCGGGTCCGGGCAGTCAAGGCATCGCGTAGCCTCGAGTACCGCCATCTCAGCGGATAGGCCCTGATTGACTTCGCTGTTGCATGTCACTCGATAGCTTGCCGGCAGTTCGGGCATCCTGGCCCGAGGTATGGAGGTGCGGTATTTTGCATTGTGGGCCAGGCGCAGTTCTTCGCGCCAATCGGCATCGCGGGGAGATATAGTCATTTTCTTACGTTAAGGTATGTGACTTGAATTATCAGTTATAGGATCTCAGTCGCAGCATCATTTCGTCGAAGTCGACCTGATGGGCGTCAAACTCAGGTCCGTCGATACATACGAAGCGCATCTTGCCGCCGACAGTGACGCGGCAGGCTCCGCACATGCCGGTGCCGTCGACCATTATGGTGTTGAGCGAGCACATCGTGGGCACGTTGTATTTTTTTGTGGTCAGGGCTACGAACTTCATCATAACGGCAGGGCCTATGGTTACAGCCATGTCGACATGTTCGCGCTGTATCACGCTCTCGACGCCCTGTGTCACGAGTCCTTTGTTTCCATACGAGCCGTCATCGGTCATGATGATAACCTCGTCGCTGTGTTCCCTTACCTGTTGTTCGAGTATTATCAGGTCTTTTGTGCGGGCGGCCAGCACTGATATCACGCGGTTGCCGGCCTCTTTCATGGCTTTGATGATCGGTAGCAGAGGTGCTACGCCCACACCGCCGCCTGAGCATACTACCGTACCGAAATTTTCGATATGGGTGGCTCTCCCCAGCGGACCTACAACGTCATGAAGATATTCGCCCGGTTCTCTGGCACAGATGGCGCGGGTCGAGTCTCCGATTGCCTGTACTACCAGTGTTATTGTTCCGTTTGAGGGATCGGAGTCGGCGATCGTGAGCGGGATTCGCTCACCGTGGTCATTATCAATAACTATGACAAAGTGTCCCGGCCGTCGTGACGAGGCTATCATGGGGGCCTCGACAACAAGTTTCACGACGTTGGCCGAGAAGTTCTGTTTTTCTACTATCCTGTTCATTGTTATATATGGTTTGCTCCAAACCCTCCGGGGGCATTTGACGTTTATCTTATATAAGATTTTTAGTGAATATGAAAAAGAAAGAAGATATCATCAGCGTGGAAGACCGTATCGTTGTCGACGGCCGCGATGTGGAGAGAGCCGAAGTGTTGTCAAAGGTCAGGGATAAAGCCGACAGCCGTGTTGAGCATACAGTGGAACTTTCTGACAATGAGTTGCTGACAAAAGCTCCTGGCCGGCATTGAGGTCTGCGGGCATGCCTGATGTAAATGATTTTCAGATTATCAGGAACAGTGGGGTGATACACTTACTGTACTGTTCCCAGTTCGACTATCGCACCTGTCGATGGGTCGAAGACTGCGTAGGCAGGTGCTTTTTTGTCGGTGAACATGTTGGGTTTCAGTCCATATCTGATACCGAACTGAGCCATTTCTACAGAGGCTTCGGCCAGAGAAGTGCCGTTGTACTCGACATTGACATCCACCTTGCCGGGCATAGTGTATATGAAGGCGTCGCGTGGAATCACGATTGTCTTTCCTTTGGGGTCGACAGGCATGGCAGGCCGGTCGGTGACGTTGAGTGTCAGATAGACCGGAGCTCCTGACAGGTCGTCGGCCGGAACTATACCGCGTGTTGCCGATATGCGTGCCAGGATACGGCGTGACTCGCTGTCTTTGTCGCCCCCGGGGGTGTACGAGAGTGTCACGACATCGGTTGATTTCCGGGTTGTGCCGATAAACATTGCCATCAGTGCTGCTTCCTGGGCGTTGATGTTGTTCAGGATAAGTTCCATGGATTTTCCGTCGGGCGGCATCTGGTCTGCCTGGCCTGTGATGAGGTCATTGCGGCTCTGACGTAATGCGAATATCTGTGCGGCGACAAGTTCGGCTCGTTTTGCCGTTGACTGACTCTGCATTATCTCTTCGCTCATGGCCTGTCGGGCAGCCGGAGTCTCGAGCGGAGTGGGCTGGGCGTCCATCGGTTCGGGCATGGTGGCTTTGTCGGGTGTGAACAGACTTTCTGTGTTGATAGCCAGCGGCATGCCGTTGTTGTCTATCATCATGAACGGGGTGTAACCGGGTTTGAATGATACGAGATATCGTTCGTCGGGGTTACTTTCGCCGTGTGTGTCGATAGTGATGCTCCTGACATCCACCCGGGTCGAGGCTGAGGTTATGGGATCGTTAATGTTGAAGTATCTGCGGGCATATTTGTAGAATTCTCCGGGTTCGCTTACGGTGGTCTCGGTTTCGATCGTGACATCGATGACCGTGACAGGCAGCGAGTATGCGATCCCATACTCATTGGCTTTGGATGCTGAGAATTTCTGAACGGTCTGGGCTGTCGCAGTCTGTGTGGCGAGAGCCAGGGCTATGCCGGCTGTGATTGCGAGTCGTTTCATGGTCTCTATGATTTGTGATTCATTATTGTCATTATCGCACGGCCTGTGTTGGTTGCGATGTCGGTAGCCGTCACACCGTATTCGCCTTGTTCACGGGCCGCCAGTTCACCGGCTATGCCGTGAATGTATACTCCCATCATCGATGCCTGTTCAGGTTTGTATCCCTGTGCCATTAGCGAGAGTATTATACCGGTGAGCACGTCTCCGGCTCCGGCTGTAGCCATTGCCGGGGTGCCTGATGAGTTGAAACATACTATCCCGTCAGGACGCACTGTGGCGGTGTAATGTCCCTTGAGTACTATGATTATGTTGTAAAAACGAGCCATTTCCCGGGCTTTCTGCAGTCTCAGCTCGCAACTGGTGTGCTGTCCGAAAAGCCGGTCAAACTCACCGGCATGGGGTGTGATGATCGATAATACCGGGACACTGTTGAGCAGAGCCGGCTTTCGTGCGATGCAGTTGAGAGCGTCGGCGTCGAGTATGACAGGCGTAGTACGTGACAGCAGAAAGTTTTCCAGAGCTTGCAAAGTGGCGTCGTTGGTGCCCAGTCCAGGACCTATGGCTATTGCATCGTATGGTTTCCCGACCTCGAGCCGTGTAAGGTAGTAGTCGCCCTTATTGTATTGATACATAGCGTCAGGCACAGATGTCTGGATGATCTCGTAGCCACATTTAGGAGCCTGTACTGTGAGCTTTCCTATACCGGTACGAATGGCGGCGCGTGCTCCTAATATAGCGGCTCCCATCATGCCGTAGCTTCCGGCTACGAGCATGCCTGCGCCGAAGTCTGCTTTTGACGAGTGGAGCGGCCGTGGTTTAAGCAGGCTCTTTACTTCGTCGACTTCTATGAGGTGATTGTGGGCCTGTGTATTGTGTATGGCGGTATCGCTGAGGCCGATATCGATTATTTTCCACTCACCCACGAGTTCTGCGTTGTCGGGGTTAAAGAAAGCTATGCGGGGGAACTGGATGGCCAGGGTCAGATCTGCATGTATGATATCTCTGTTGACAGCGAAAGGGTTGGTGTCTCCGCACATGCCTGAAGGCACATCAATAGATACCACTGTAGCGCCTGAGTCGTTGATATACTGTATGAGAGTACGGTATCCTCCCTTGATGTTCTCGCGGATGCCGGCGCCGAAAAGTCCGTCGATCACCAGATGGTTTTCGCTGAGTTTCGGTATGGCGAATTCCTTGATTATCTCGTTGAAATATACGTCGGTATCAAGAGCGATAAGAGCGTCTCTGTATGCCTTGCATGTTGAGTTGAGAGCATTTCCTCCGACATTGATGAGGTAGACCTCCGGGCGGTAGCCGTTTTCTGCAAGAATGCGTGCCACAGCCAGGGCTTCTGCTCCGTTGTTTTCGCATCCGGCGAAGATGACGACCGGTTTGCCCGGTTTCCAGCGGGCTTCGATCTCAAAAGTGACGCCTTCGGCAACGCGTTCGACCAGATCGGAAATTGACATGCCGTCATGCTCGAGCGTGTAGCGTTCTATATCGTTTATCTGTTGGGTAGTAAATAGTTTCATGTCAAGCGGAGGCGTCGACCGAGGGGCGGAGTGGTCCCTGCGTCGCGCGCGACTACAAATTTATGAAATTATTTCGGTTTTAGAGAAATATCAATCGCACTTTCACATGATTTGCCGATTTCGTCATTCTGTCCGGAGGTCTTTGGTATCTGTACAGCCTCTACGGCGATGCGCATGTCCGGAGAACTGTCAGCCTTAGGACAGGAGCATGGAGATATAGATGACAGTGAAGGCGATAGCGTAGCCGGCGGCTACCTGGCCGAGTGTATGGCGGTCTAACAGCAGGCGTGCGCTGCATACTATGCCTGATACTGTTATCATGGCGCATGGCAGCCAG
This sequence comes from uncultured Muribaculaceae bacterium, assembly GCA_910584665.1. Classification (GTDB taxonomy): domain Bacteria; phylum Bacteroidota; class Bacteroidia; order Bacteroidales; family Muribaculaceae; genus JAAVFS01. The sequence continues at coordinate 33,210 of CAJUBL010000022.1, forward strand.
AGTCCGGGAACTATGCAGTAGCCTTTGTAGACGATGTATACCGACAGAGCGGTGAGTCCGCCCATTCCGGCCGCGTGTCCGCTGATTTTCCATACGAGATTGATGAACAGGATTATAGCCAGCAGTGCGGCTCCTCCCATCATGAATGCTGTCATCCAGGCCGGAGCATTGATTTTCCATAGGTATGCTCCGAGACCAATGTAGCATAGAATGGTGGCAATGAACGGTATAGTACGGTCTCGCCTGTTGTTTAGGAGCGGATCGGAGATGATCCCGATGTGATGCAGGAAGTAGATGACAATGATGGGTAGCATCATGGTGACACCAAGTGTTACCAGTGATACCGTGAGTACCGGCTGTCCGGGAATAAAATACAGGAATGTGGCCGAGAAAGCAACCAGTATGGCGTATGTGGGCATGAGCAGCGGGAATGTTATTCCTGACAACACCTTTGATATCTGTGTGATTATCTTATCCATTATATCTGTTAAAATCTTTTAGAGTTGACAAAATGAAAGTCTTTACGGCGGATTCTTCCGGTTTTATTTCCGGCTATATCTTTTTGCGGAGCCTTGCTACCGGGTAACCGAGCCGTTCGCGATATTTCGCGACAGTGCGTCTCGCTATGTCGTAGCCCATCTCGGAGAGTCGGCGGGTAAGACGTTCATCGCTTAGCGGCCGTTCGGGATTTTCCTGGTCTATGAGCTGACGAATGGCGGCGAAGATCTCTCTGGATGATGTATCGTTATCTTCTTTGGGACGTTCATTGAAAAGTGATTTCAGGGAGTATGTTCCGTGTGGCGTTGTGACATATTTTCCGGCGGTTGCTCTGGATATCACAGAGAGTCCGTAACCGGTAAGTTTGCTTATGTCTTTGAGAATCATCGGTCTGATCAATCCTTCGTCGCCGGTGATGAAAAAGTCGCGTTGCATTTTTACAATAGCCTGCATGACGCGGTAAAGAGTCTCCTGGCGCATCGACAGGACTTTGATGTAGTTTTGTGCCTCTTCGCGTTTACTTCTGATAAACAGATTGGCGGCATCGCGCCGCGAGCGGTGGGTGCCCGGGGTGATCGGGGTATCTTCGGCAAACGAGCGTTCGATTGACAATTCTGGAATACGGTTCAGCATCGTGAGTGTCAGCCGGTCTCCGTCTGCATCGACACTGAAGTCAGGTACCACATGCTGTGGCGTGTCATCGTCTGCACCGCCGCTTGCGAAGGTGCTTCCGGGCTTGGGATTGAGCCGTTGTATGACGGCAAGGGCATTTCTGAGCTGTTCCCCGTCCAGGCCTAAGGTGCCGGCGAGGGATTTGTAGTGCATCTTTGAGAAGATATCAAAATAGTGTGCTATGATCTCGGTTGCGGTCCTGACGTCGTCTGATGTCTGTGGCAGGCGTCTGAGCTGCAGCAGCAGGCAGTCTCGCAGGTCGACCGCACCCACTCCGGCCGGTTCAAGCTGACGCACACGCTGCCACACATGTCCGACGCGAGTGGTGTCGACAGGCAGACCTGTCGCAGTGGCTATGTCATCGGCGATTGATTGCAGGTCACGCGTTATATATCCGTTGTCGTCGAGATTCCCTATAATATTGGCTGCAATCGTACGGTCTGTGTCATCCATGTCGGTCATGGTAAGCTGTGAGGCGAGCGATTCCATCAGGGTCTCCGATCGTTCCGGAGCTGCTGTAGCGGCGTCGTAGTACTCATTGTCAGCCGAATAGTTGTTGGCCCGACGGTTATAATAAGGAGTCGGATCATTGTCGAATCTGTCCCGAGTCAGGAATTTGTCGTCGGTTGTGTCTTCCTCTGTTTCTGGATCATTAGCTTCGAGAGCCGGCATCTCGTCAACGGCACGCCTTACGGCCTCCTCTATCTCGGGGGTGGTCATCTCGAGCATCCTGACATATTGCACCTGCATCGGTGTGAGCCGTTGCTGTTGTTTCAGGCCGGTTGTCAGTGACAGTGATTCTTTCATATGGTCGGACAGAGTGTGGTATGTGTTTTTTTGCCTGGTTCTATATGTGATGCCTGTGCCGGTTCACCCATGAATAGTGATGCCATGTCAGAGAAACGTCCGGCACTCTCGGTCGTGAGGTACTCGACGCGACCGGAACGTGAGCACCGGCTGTCAATCTCCGGATGCCTGTGCAGGTAGTCTTCGAGACTGTGTGCTATGATTTCTCCCTGAGTGACAATGGATATATGGGGCGGTGTGTATCGCTTTATCTTGTCAAGCAGGAGGGGATAATGTGTGCAGGCAAGTATTAAAGCGTCAATCTCCGGGTCGCCGGATATTAAGGCGTCGATCTCTTTTTTGATGAAATAGTCTGCTCCGTCGCTGTAGGCCTCGCCGTTCTCGACCAGCGGTACCCACATCGGGCACGCATGGCCTGTGACTGTGAAGGACGGATGCAGCTTGGCTGTCTCTATTTCGTATGACCGTGAACTTATGGTGCCGCGGGTGCCCATTATGCCTACGTGGTGTGAGTGTGAGAGTTCGCCGAGTTTCTCGACCGTTGGACGGATGATACCAAGTACCCGACGGGTCGGGTCGATCATGGGCAGGTCGCGTTGCTGTATTGAGCGCAGAGCTTTGGCTGAGGCTGTGTTGCAGGCAAGGATCACGAGCCGACATCCGCGGTCAAACAGCGCTTCTACCGATTCCAGAGTGAAGCGATAGACCAGTTCGAATGACCTGTTGCCATATGGCGCCCGTGCATTGTCACCCAGATACAGGTAATCGTACTGAGGCAACAGAAGCCTCATGTCCCGTAGTATGGTCAGTCCTCCATACCCCGAGTCAAACACACCGATGGGTCCGGTGATATGTTTGTCTGATTCCATAAGCATTGTGCAAAAATACAACTTTTCCATCGAAATTCAATCGCTTTATGTTTTTGCTTGCCGGTCCGGTTCTGAAAATGCAGTTTTTAGGAGAGTGTTTCTAAGGATGTGGGGTATTTTGTCTTTGTTTTGTCATGAAAAATGTATATTTCTAAATTTTTTTGCAAAAAAAAGTTGGGGAGTCAGTAACATTGCTTATATTTGCGTACTGAACGGAGAGTATTGTTTTTCCGTGCAGATACCATGTAAATTTTGTTTACCTTAAAATAATCATTATCTCATGAACAAGACAGAACTCGTTAACGCAATTGCCGAGCAGGCAAATCTCTCGAAGGTTGACGCCAAGGCCGCACTTGACGCCACCCTCAATGCAATCGGCGGTGCACTCGCTGCCGGTGATAAGGTAGCCATTCTCGGTTTCGGTACATTCTCTGTATCGGAGAAAGGCGCCCGTACAGGTATCAATCCCCGCACAAAAGAGAAAATCGAAATTCCCGCTCGCAAGTCGGTTAAATTCAAAGCCGGTGCTGAGCTCGACGGCAAGGTGAAGTAATATATCTCCCGCCTCACAGCGGGGAAGATTGCTTCCGGTCATGCCTGATAGCTTAAGCGAGTGCCCTGCTGTGACCTTCTGGTCACAGCGCGGACTCGCTTTTTTTGTGCCGGTGAGTGATTTATCCTGTATGGGTGGGGAATGAGAGTGTTCGTATGATACGGCGCTCTGCGTCAGGTAGTGATAATGTGGCGCACGGGTGTCCGGTTATAAATAAAATCCTTTGATTCATGAAAAGACTTACAACAGTAATCGCCTCGATGGCAGCGTGTGCCTCGATGGCTTTCTCTTTCAATATAACAGGTCCCGACGGCAGGCTTGAGGTGGATATTGATCTCAACGGCAAGGGTTATCCCTATTATACAGTGACACTTGACGGCAGAACAATGCTGCGGGAGTCTCCTTTGGGATTCAATTCCGATCTCGGAGCTTATGACCGTGCCGTGAAAATGGATCCCGGTAAAATAAGTACGTTAAATGACAGTTATTCGCTTGACAGGATCAAGAAAAGTCATGTTGATTACCGCGCCAATGATGTCACGGTTGATTTCGAGACTGATGACGGCCGGCGCTGGGCTGTTCAGTTTCGTGTGGCTGACAATGACATCGCATTCCGTTATCTCATACCCAGACATAAGGATACCGGCTCCATATATATCGAGTCGGAGGCCACCGGGTTCCGTTTTCCTGCCGGAACCACCACTTTTCTTACTCCTCAGAGCGATGCCATGATAGGCTGGAAGCGCACAAAGCCGTCTTATGAGGAGGAATACACGGTCGATGCTCCCATGGATGCAGTCTCTCAGTATGGTCACGGTTATACGTTTCCATGTCTGTTTAAGGTCGGTGATGACGGCTGGGTGCTGATTTCCGAGACCGGTGTCGACAGCTATTATTGTGCCTCCCATCTGAGTGATTACCGGCTTGACGGTCTTTATACAATTGCATATCCGATGCCGGAGGAGAACAATGGCAATGGCAATGCCGGTGCCGCTATGGCGCTTCCTGGGTGTACTCCATGGCGTACGATAACCGTTGGCCGGGATCTTGCTCCTATTGTCGAGACCACTGTTCCCTGGGATGTGGTGGAGCCCCGCTATGAAACGGCACATGACTACAGGTATGGACGTGGTACATGGAGCTGGATAGTGTGGCAGGACAACAGTATCAACATGGAGGACCAGAAACGGTATGTCGATCTTGCCCAGGAAATGGGTTACGAGTATGTGCTGGTGGACAACTGGTGGGATACGCAGATAGGCCGGGAGCGACTTCCGGAACTTATCAGGTATGCCTGTTCCAGGAATGTCGGTGTGTTCATGTGGTACAGTTCGTCGGGATATTGGAATGATATAGAGCAGGGCCCGGTAAACGTGATGGACAATCCTATCAGACGCAAGGCTGAGATGCGCTGGCTTCATGATCTCGGAGTCAAGGGCATAAAGGTGGATTTCTTTGGCGGCGACAAGCAGGAGACGATGCGGCTTTATGAAGCAATCCTGTCTGATGCCGATGACAACGGTCTGATGGTGATATTTCACGGGTGCACCATACCTCGCGGTTGGGAACGTATGTATCCTAACTATGTGGGAAGCGAGGCTGTGCTGGCCAGTGAGAATATTTTCTTCAGCCAGCACTTCTGTGACGAGGAGGCTTTCAACGCAACACTTCATCCGTTCATGCGCAACACTATAGGATGTATGGAATTCGGCGGATGTTTCATGAACAGGTTCATGAGCCGCGGCAATGACAAGGGAAACCGCCGTGTCACCGGTGATGTATTCGAACTTGCCACCACAGTACTTTTCCAGAATCCGATCCAGAATTTCGCGCTGACTCCGAACAACCTTTATGATGCGCCGGCCATATGCATGGATTTCCTGCGTGAGGTTCCGACTGTCTGGGACGAGACCCGTTTTATCGATGGTTATCCTGGCCGGTATGTTGTTCTTGCCCGACGTCATGGTGATAAGTGGTACATAGCCGGGGTCAATGCTACTGATAAGCCTGTCGATGTTGTGTTGAACGATTTCGTCAGTGGTGACAGTTATACCCTCTATAGAGATGACACGGACTTCAGACCGGTAAAAGAATCTTTTATCTCAGGCCGGAAAGCTCCGGTCGTGACGATACAGCCCCAGGGAGGGTTTGTGGTAGTGAAGTGATCTTTTAACTTTTTTAATAAAAAAGACGGGCTTGAAAAATTGTGATTTTCAAGCCCGTTTTCGTAACTTTGCGGCTTAATAAAGATAGTTTTAACATAAAACTCTATGACAATGGAACACATTGATCGCCTACTGGCAGAGAAGTTGCTGAAAATCAGTGCAATCAAGCTTCAGCCTGATAATCCTTTCACCTGGGCGTCCGGGTGGAATTCTCCTATATATACCGATAACCGCAAGACCCTGTCGTATCCTGAGATCCGTACTTTCATCAAGGTGGAGCTATGCCGTATCATCATGGAGAACTTTGAGAAACCTGATGCTATAGCCGGAGTTGCTACCGGTGCCATCGCACAGGGTGCCCTCGTGGCTGATGAACTCGGACTTCCATATGTGTATGTCCGTTCTACCCCTAAGGATCACGGCCTTGAGAATCTTATAGAGGGTAACGTGAAGCCTGGACAAAAAGTTGTTGTTATCGAAGATCTGATCTCGACCGGCGGCAGCAGTCTCAAGGCCGTGGAAGCCCTGCGCAGTGCAGGTTGCGAGGTTGTGGGGATGGCTGCAATCTTTACCTATGGGTTCCCTGTCGCCGAGAAAGCATTCAAGGATGCCGATGTTAAACTCAAGACACTGTCTGACTACAACTCTATGCTCCAGGCCGCCCTTGCCACCGACTATATACGGGAGCAGGATATCGAGACTCTTGCCCAATGGCGTCATGATCCGGCCAACTGGACACCTAACAAGTAAACGATCCGTCTGTCTATGACTGCATACAAAGGAAAATCGGCTGTCATCGCGCGCCCCGTAGGGGAACTTTACAGCCGGTTCAGTGATATGTCGGCTCTCGAGGAGGCTATTAGGAACCGACCGGAGACGAAGGAACATGTCGCTGAAATGAAATTTGACTCAGATTCGCTCACAATAAAGACATCCCAGATGGGTGAGATACGTTTTGAGATTGTAGAACGTATCGAGCCATCGAAGATTGTATTCAGGGCTGTCAATTCGCCACTGCCGCTTGGTATGACAATCAATCTCAAGGCTGTCGGTGATGCGGCCACAGAGGTGTCGACGTCGATCGATGTCGAGCTCCCGATGATGGTACGTGCCCTTGTGGGGCCAAAGCTACAGCATGTCGCCGACCAGTTCGGCAATATGATGGCACAGATGGGCAAATGATGCGCCTCGCTCCCGTTATAGCATCAGTGCTTATGCTGACTGTCATGTATTCATGCAGACATGTTGACGATCAGCGTATCCCTCCTGCACCTGTGAGGCTCGAATTTTATGGCATATCGGAGTGGAATACCTACGGAGCCCCCGGAGCTCTTAATCACAGGCGGTACATAAAATCCGAACGTATACCGGGTGATTTTCCATATACTATGCTGTCCCAGACAGGTTTCGGGGGTATACTTATAGTCGGGGATATACTTGGGGCGCCGCGGGCTTATGATCTCAGCTGTCCGGTGGAATGCAAAGCCGATGTACGCATTGTTGTCGATACCGAGGACTCCAATGCATATTGTCCCTGTTGTCATAGTATATATGATATTTTCACCAACTATGGTCAGCCTTTGTCGGGGCCGGCCCACGAGTATGGCTATGGTCTGCAGAAATATTATATAGGAGCCGGCTCTCAGGGTGAGTATATGGTGGTGACACGCTGATGTGATTATGTGTTGCCGGTAAAAATTGCGCGGCGGATTATTTGCCAATGAAAAAAAAATTATAACTTTGCACTCATAAACCTGTTGCCCCCTTGATCGGGCCGTAACATGGCCGCTCGAATGGTGGAATGGTAGACACGAGGGACTTAAAATCCCTTGGCCATTGCGGCTGTGCGGGTTCGAGTCCCGCTTCGAGCACCAAAAAGGAAAAAGTCGCTTTCATGAAAGCGACTTTTTAAGTATATTGTATATAAAGTAATGAAATACAGTTATGTTACCCGCGGTACATGTTCGCGGCAGATAGACTATGAGATTGACGAGCACGGATATGTGCGGAATGTTTCATTTACCGGCGGTTGCAATGGCAACCTCAAGGGAATCGGTGTTCTTGTCGACGGATTGAAGCCTGCTCAGGTTGTGGAGCGTCTCAGGGGCATAAAGTGTGGTGTTAAAGGCACGTCATGCCCGGACCAGCTGGCACTCGCTCTCGAACAGCATCTCAGCTGATATTGGGATTGATCTCGTGCCATTTTTCGACGGGGGGCAACACTCCCATGGCGATCACCTCGTCGCGTAGTTTGCACAGGTGTTCGTAGCTGCGTTCCAGTTCTGCTTCTTCTGCTTCGGATCCGTGCATGGGCAGATGGTGCACACCGTCGGCTGTCACAGATGTTTCCATAGCCATCATTATATGCCGGAACCGGTTGTTATTGACATATGTCCCTACCGGCCAGCGGAATGGTTTGCCGCCCATTGCTGCGGCGATCATCTCGACAGACAGGTAGGCCGGACTCTGGAACGATGAGCGTCCGCGCAGGTCGATTATATGTTTTCCGCCCTGGATTACTCGGGTTTTTATAGCTTCCCAGTCGGGCAGGGGGAGCTGGTCTGTTCCAATGATATCGGAGAGAGACTCGCCAGCTATATTTGTTGTCGAGGCGAATACTGCCATCTGCTCTCCATGACCGCCATAGGTCCTGCTGTTTATTACGTCGTCCTGAGGTATCGAGAAATATTCTGACAGCTCTCTTTGCAGTCGTGTGCTGTCAAGTGCGGCCAGAGTCGAGACCTGTGACGGCTTGAGTCCTGAATATATGAGAGTGATAAGTCCGGTGATATCGGCCGGATTGAAAACCACTACGACATGTCTGACGTCGGGGCAGTATTTCTTTACATTCTTGCCGAACTCCTCGGCTATGGTGGCATTGCCTCTGAGAAGATCCTCTCTGGTCATACCAGCCTTGCGGGCCGCGCCACCTGACGATACTATGTATTTTGCCCCTTCGAATGCCTCTCTGACATCACTTGTGAAAGTAATGTCGGCTCCTTCGAATGCACATGCATACATTTCTTCGGCGACTCCTTCAAGAGCAGGAGCGTATGGATCATAAAGACATATGTTTGGTGTAAGGCCCATCATCAGTGCTGTCTGGGCCATGTTTGAGCCGATCATCCCGGCTGCTCCTGCGATAAGGAGCTTCTCTTTAGTAAGGTATTCCATGGAAATATTGCTGAAGTTTTAAATAGTGAATGGCATGCAGGTCATTCATACATAATGTGAACAAATAATGTCTTAAGTTGTTCATTGACACCTTCCGTTTCAAATCAAAGATTCTCACGTTGGTAAAAAGCTGAATGTATTTGCCTTTTTCTCTCGACTTATCCGTATCTTTGACTCCGTCTTAGATACTCACGCTCGGCAAATTCAAAATAAATTTTGATTTGCTCT
>CAJUBL010000023.1 GCA_910584665.1 uncultured Muribaculaceae bacterium
TTGTAGATCCGTCGACACTGTCGGTGCCGCATCAGCTGACAGTGGAATATCTCAATGAGTATCTCGGATCAGATATAGGAAAGCAGGTGGTCTCCGGCATCATAGAATCCGACAAAACAGTCTCCATGACATATGACGGGGAAAAAGGTGATAGCTTTAATTCCGGTTCCGGAATAATGACTTTTGATCCGTTCAAGGATGAATGCGGTATATCATTTGAAGAAGCAAACGGATATAATCGAAAAGGATCCGCAACAATAAACCTGAGTCATGAAATAGCCCATGCCGAGGACTGGATTAAAGGAACCATTAATGAAAATGTATGGGTTGTGGTTAAAGATAGAAATATACCTAAATCTGAAATATACGCCTGTCGTAGAGAGAATCAATATCGGGCCGAAATCGGGTTCCCTCAACGAATAGCATACAGCACAAGAGTTTCTGATAAATATTTAGAGCCAATTGTTTCAACTCTATTAGTTACAAATAAAGGTTTGTTTATATTAAAAAGCATACGTTGAAGTTATGAACAAAAAACACTTAATGATTTTACTATCCGGGGTTATATATTTGTACATATATGCTATAGCACCAAAGCAGACGCTGTCTAATTTTGAAAGATATGAACGATATTGTGATAGTATAGAACATGCAATTCGTGGCAATTACCACTTGATTCAGCCGGGATTATTTGGCATTTTAAACAGAATGCCGGATTCTGTCGGTAGTATACAAATAAATAAGGATATATTACCTCCGACAAATGCATATCCACTGATTTTCAGTGCCAAATTATCACCAAACACATTAAACAATACTGATACTCTAATGTTTAACTGGATCAGTGATACAATAATATGTAAAAACAGTGTTTTTATTGATAATTCAGATTCCAAATGCGATCTGATATCATCTGTGGATTCTATGCGAATTTTTTATATAATAGAAGATCCTTTTTTTACTCATGGATTTGTAATGGATATGAGGTACAAGGAAAGGTATATAAATATGATCAAATATTGGGACTCTAAAATGATTGATACCGTATGTATAGCATGGGAACAATTTCCGTCAACTCCCTGTAGAATCTGTATAAGTCGTATAATAATAAAAAACGGTAAACTTGTTGATGTTAAGTCTAAGAAATGTGTGGATATTGAGTATGAAAAACTCATAGATAAATGAGTCAGTGCTTAGACATTACCTGGTTATTATATATATTACGACATGAACTTCCACGATTTCGAAGCCCGCATGCTCTTTAGCGACATCGCTCTGTTCAACCGTCCCGACCCCAAGGCACAGGACTACCCCCATCTGAGCCCCTACAGCTACTGCGCCGGCAACCCCATACGCTATATCGACCCCACCGGCGAGGAACTGAGATATTATGACGGAGACAAAGAATATATCTACGGACTGGAAAATGGTCGTATAGTGGTGTATGATACAAAAAACAATGTTGTAGATCCGTCGACACTGTCGGTGCCGCATCAGCTGACAGTGGAATATCTCAACGAGTATCTCGGATCAGATATAGGAAAGCAGGTGGTATCTGAATCTAATAGGCGTTTATTATATATTAACTGTTTGTATTTAGCAGCTGGGATATGGCCTTTGTGACATGTGAAAAAATTAACATATGAAAATCAATAAAATAAAATATCAGGTATCATCTATTATGCCTTTTATCATAATATTTGCAATTATTGTATCGGCAGGATGCAATAAAAGGAAACAGATTAGTGCCGAACAGAGTGTATTTCAATCGGATACAACTGAATATAAATATTATGGGAACTACTATAAGTTACAGCCCGGTCTAACAGGAATTCTTGATCAGATCCCTAAAAATGTCGGTCGCCTATTAACAGGATATATCGGTCTGTCATTAAAAAGGGAGGCTGTTAAAAATATTTATCCGTTTCTTTTTAACATAAAATTATCAGATAAAGCTATTGATAATCTTGGCGACACATTGAAATATAATTGGCAATGTGATACAATAATTTGTCACAATAAGTATTGTTCTGATGATTACTATCTAACCAGTGAGCTTATTTCATCTTGTGATACTATAAGATTATACTCGTCTATACCAGAAGACGAATATCCAACTATTATTTCTCATAATTTTTATGTGGAGCCTAAATTTAATAACCTGTATAAGCAACCGTTCATCGATATATTAAAACAATGGAATCCGGTCGATATAAATTATGTATTCAGGATCGATAAATTTGAGTCATATGCACGACATTCCATATTCAGGTTAATTGTGAAAAAAGGAGTTTTAATAGATTTGAAATATCAAGCAGGTATATCTGATATAATATATGATCGTCTTCTTGAGATATGATGCCCGTGGCACTATGATTTTTATTGATAATTAAATAATTATTTTATGAAGTACTTACATCTCATATCATTAGTTGTTGTCGTGATATTTATTTCAAAAGCAACAACTATAAAGCAACAAGGATTATCTACAGATAAAACATCTCAGTATTGTAATGATATGGGTATGACAATCTATGGCAATTATTGTTTAGTACAACCAGGATTATGTAATATTTATAATCAGATACTGGAAAACAACACTATAATAAATAAGGACAGCTGTAAGAAAAATTTTGATATTGTATACCCGCATATGCTCAGGATGCAACTTTCAGAAAAACAATTAAAAAATATAGATACACTGAGATATAACTGGAATAATGATACCATAATATGTAAAAATTTCACAGATATTGTAACTGCTGTGCATTCACAATGTGATCTTATATCATCATTGGATTCAGTAAGAATTTTTGATGTATATGACAATCCATTATTTACTCATGGTTATGTTATGGATGTCAGATATAAAAGTAAGTATATTGATGTTTTAAAGAAATGGGATGAAAACATAATAAACGAAATATGTAGATCATCCGGAATATTTTCTTCAGGTAGTATAGATATAAGCCGTATAATAATTAAGGATGGGAAATTAACTGATGTGAAGTACAAAACATGTGTGGATATTGAGTATGAAAAACTCATAGATAAATGAGTCAGTGCTTAGACATTACCTGGTTATTATATATATTACGACATGAACTTCCACGATTTCGAAGCACGCATGCTCTTCAGCGACATCGCCCTGTTCAGCCGCCCCGATCCGAAGGCACAGGACTACCCTTATCTCAGCCCCTACAGCTACTGCGCCGGCAACTCCGTCATGCTGATCGACCCCACCGGCGAGGATATATGGAGGTTTAACAAAAGATGGGGCGGTTTTGTGGAATCTTTTTGATCGGGTATTTGGCGAATTGGGAATAAATCGGTATCTTGCAGGTGTTATGGAACTTTAATTGTTTAGGTTATGAGGTGTGGTGTTGTCTTGTCTCTCGTGTTGTCAGGTCTTTGCGCTGTCGCGCGCACTGAATACACAGTGCAGCCTGTTGCCGATGTGCCGGTGAACGGCAGGGTCTGGAATCTTATGCAGTATGATCCGGTCGGTCCGGAAGTTGGTTATCATGTTGATACAGGGGACTGTGACAGGGTGTGGTCTCCGGTGAAAAGGTTTGATTTTAATACGACTGACGGAGATTCGGTATTACAGACGTGTGCCGAGACCCGTTCGTATCGTGTGGTTTTCTCGCCGGGTATATTGCGGGGAATGCCGGGAGGAGACGGAGGCTCGGAGAGTTTCGGATTTAAAGGGCGTATCCATCAGTCCCGGTTTGTGACAGGTGAGGGATATTCGACTGTCGCGCCGGCGGTAAGTGGAATGCTTGTGATGCCGTCCGGGGATTCGGTATCCGGTGCGGTTCTGCATCACGATATTGTCACTATGCGCTGGAGCGTGACGGCTGACAGTCTTACTGTCTTTGCGTCGTTGCCCGATTCGGCGAAGTATACGACTGTGACAGAGTGTTATCGTATTATGGATCGGTATATGTCATTCCCTCAGGCATTCAAACGTATCGACACTACGTTTCTCAATGACAGGATTGTGTCGAGTGACAGCATTGCCTGGGTGCTGGCTTTGTCTCCTTCGGCTGAGGTGGAGCGTGTGCGCCGCAGGCTGCTGCCTGGCGGTGCGGATATGAATGAAGTGATTCCCTCAGAGGGAATTGATGGAGATGATGACCTGATAGACATATCGGTACGTGGAACGGAAATAATGCTTAGCAGCGGATCTCAGGTACAGGCTGATATCGTTATCAGTGATGTGCTGGGGCGTACGTATTACGAGGCGAATACGGTGATCGGACCATCTGGTAACGGAGTGTCGGTCGTATCACTTCCGCGTGGTGAGTATCTGATACAGGTTATACCTTCAGCGGGTAAGGCTGTGGCGAGGAAGTTCGTACGCTGACTGTCCTGACATAATTCAGTGCGGAAGCGCAGATTATATTTGTGCCATCCGGGTGTCTGGAATTCGAATCGCAGATTCTCTCTCCGCTTCGCTCCTAAAGCGTTCTGTGTAGATAATTAAGGAGGAACGATAATCGCAGAATGAAAGGGCTGTCCGGATGTTTGGGATTCAACCGCGAATTACGCAAAATTTATTGTCTTCCAATCAGATCAATCTGTGCTTCAAATATATTTTGCGTAATTCGCGTAATTTGCGGTTTATTTTTCTGCTTATCAGGTTTAGGTTGAACGAGGAGGTTGGTACGGTGGTTGGACATTAGGAAATAAATGTGTAACTTTGTGGCGTATGGAGACGAAAGAACAAGTAAATACGAATGTAGAGCCCGTCAAGCGCGACGTGCTCAACGCTGATGACGTCGCGCGTATGGTTCCGCGTCTGGGAAAGCATCCCAGACTTATCAGGTGGTTGCTCAGGTTTCTGAAAATAGATAAGGTGAACGAGATTCACGAACATAATATCGATCATCCGGGACCTGCGTTTGTGCGCGGGTTGCTTACCGATCTTGACATAAAACTCAGGGTCGATAACGGGCAGGTTCTCGATCATCTTCCCGAGGGTGCGTTCGTGACGGTGAGCAACCATCACTTCGGAGCTCTCGACGGTATCATTCTTATTGATCTCATAGCTTCGCACCGGCCACGTTACAAGGTGATGGTCAATATGTTTCTGAACTACATCAGCGGTATGCGTCCTAATTTCATCGCTGTAGACGCCATGGCGAGTGATGATCCCAAAAAGAAGGCGGTGTCTATGAAAGGTATCAAGGAGGCCATACGGATGGTTCGTGGCGGAGATCCTGTGGGATTTTTTCCGGCCGGAGCTGTCGGTAAGGTAAACTGGCGCCTGAGACTTAAGGACCGCGAGTGGCAGCCTAATATCATAAGGCTTATAGATCAGCTCAATGTGCCGGTTATACCTATATTTTTTCATGGTTCGAACAGCTGGTGGTTCAATTTTCTGGGGGTCACATGCTGGCAGCTGAGAACGCTGAGACATCCTGCCGAGGTTTTCAGGAAAAGAGGTAAGACTTTCCATGTGACTGTCGGGGAGCCGATAAGTGTCGAGGAGCAGTCGCGTCACAAGGGATCGCTGGCGGAGTTCGGTCAGTTCCTGCGTGAACAGACCTATGGCCTTCGTGACAAATGATCATGACCGGTATAGAAATTACGGGATTCTAAATATGAAATCTTTTATATTAAGGAATGGGTTTGAATGTCAGTTTAGCAGACAATAAGGATGTCTCGGCGGCCAAGATGAGGCTCGGCATTGTGGGCAATGCGCCGGCGCTGATTGCGGCGCTGGAGCGTGCGGTGCGTGTCGCTCCGATCGACCTGTCTGTTCTTGTTACAGGCGAGAGTGGTACCGGTAAGGAATTTTTCCCGCAGATCATTCATCAGAACAGTCCGCGCAAGCATGCCAGATATATAGCTGTAAACTGCGGCGCAATACCGGAAGGTACGATTGATTCGGAGCTTTTCGGACACGAAAAGGGTTCTTTTACGGGAGCTGTAGCTACTCGCAAAGGGTATTTTGAGGAGGCTGACGGCGGTACAATTTTTCTTGACGAGGTTGCTGAACTTCCGCTGACGACCCAGGCGCGGCTGCTGCGGGTGCTGGAGAGCGGCGAGTTTCTGAAGGTCGGCTCATCGATAGTCCAGAGGACGAATATACGTGTGGTTGCGGCGACTAATGTGGATATGATAGATGCCGTACGTCGCGGCAAGTTCCGTGAAGACCTGTATTACCGTCTCTCAACGGTACAGATAAATATACCGCCTCTGCGAGAGAGAGGAAACGATATCCTGTTGCTGGCACGGAAATTCTCGGGAGATTTTGCAGAGAAGTACCGTACACCTCGTATTACATTTGACGATACTGCCGGACGTATGCTTCTGCACTACGGATGGCCCGGCAATGTCAGACAGCTTAAGAATGTGGTTGAACAGATCGCTCTTTTTCAGGCAGGTAACGAGATTAATGCCGACATGCTGGCTCCGTATCTGCCGGATATGGTCGATACGTTCACTCCGGTGGCATCTCCGGCGGCCGGCGGTTCGGGTGCCTACGACAGGGAGCGTGACATGCTGTTTAATATGATCTTCAGGCTACAGCGTGAGATCGATGATCTGAGAAGTCTTGCTGACAGCCGCAGGGATGCTGTGATCCCGCCGGCCGGCCCGTTTATCGCGTCACATGCCGGATTGCAGGAAGGCACTAAGATAAGAGATACAGCCACACCGACATCAATAGTAAGATATAGTGATCACAAGGGTCTGGACTTCACGCCTACGGTGGAGGCACGTCCGGCCGAGCAGGCGCAGGGCGTGTCGGTAACCGAGTCGGCTACTCCTATTGCCGCCACACTCGAGGAAACCGAGCGGGAGACCATACGCCGCGCTCTGGAGCGCAATATGGGCCGGCGGCGCAATGCTGCCGCCGAACTGAATATCTCGGAGCGTACATTATATCGTAAAATCAAAGAATACAATCTGGAATGAAACCCCTGACGGATCATACGGTGAGGCATGTTGTCTCCAGGATAATATTTTTCGTGGCGCTGTTTGCCGCCACGGCACCGTCGTGCCGTATAAATTATACACTGAATGGTGCGGCAATCGATTATACTGTCTACCGCACTATCCATGTGAGCGATTTTCCGATCAGGGCCGCACTGGTGTACCCGCCATTGCAGCAGACATTCGAGAACGAGCTTCTTGACTATATCACGCGCAATACCCGCCTGCAGACGGTCGACGGATCGAGCGATCTGTTGCTGGAGGGAGAGATAACGGGTTACAACCTGTCG
The DNA here is from genome assembly GCA_910584665.1 of uncultured Muribaculaceae bacterium. GTDB lineage: Bacteria > Bacteroidota > Bacteroidia > Bacteroidales > Muribaculaceae > JAAVFS01. The sequence goes on from CAJUBL010000023.1 coordinate 7,236, forward strand.
CCTCAGGCCGTCACCGAAGACGCTTACGCCTCCAAGACCCGGCTTACGATTACAGTCAGGATCAAGTATACCGATGCGAAGAATGATAAGAATGATGTAGACCAGACATTCTCGGCATACAGGGATTTTGATTCGTCGGAGATGCTGACTGATGTCCAGGATGAGTTATGTCAACAGATATCGAAGGAGCTTGTGGAGCTTATTTTCAATGCAACTCTTGGTAACTGGTAGATCCTGATGGAAGATCTGAACGATATTCTGAAGCGGTTATTGTCGACTCCGGCCGGGGAGCCGGTCGACATACAGGATGTAGACCGGCTGAGCGAGCGTTGTCCGGCGTTTCTGCTGCCTGTCATACTGGCGCTGAGACATCCTCACCCAGACATGGATGATGCCGTTGCCGCCAGGCTTCTTGAGCGTGTGGCGCTGTCGGTTCCCGACCGCCGGCGTGTAAAGGTGCTGACAGATCCCGATGGAACCGGACGATATGACAATCTGTATCCTGTGCCACAGGTCAGGCCTGCACCTACCACAGCTGACGCTATCGACACTTTCCTGTCGACTTACGGCAATATCGATCCGGCCGAGGAGGCATTGCTAAGCCGTATGATCTTCAATCCGGTACCGGACTATGCCTCGACGCTGGAGCGGGAGCATCCCGATCCGGGCGAGCCGCGTGACGAGCAGGACCGGCTGCTTGATGAGTTCATAGCAGGTGATCATTCTCTGACATCCTCCGCCGAACCGGAGAAAAAGACTGTTCCTGTACCTGAACCGGTGCGTGAGGATGTTACGCCGCGTCATATCAAGGCGCCGTCAGGGTCGTTGCTGAGCGAGTCACTGGCTAAGATTTTCATAAAACAGCACAATTATAAGCGGGCTTATGAAATTATAAGCTCTCTAAACTTGAATTATCCGGAAAAAAGTATTTACTTTGCAGACCAGTTGCGATTCCTCTCCAAACTGATAGCCAATCAGGAGGCAATGGAGCGTAAGCGTGAGGAAAACAACAGGAATTAAGAAAATAATTACATAATAGTAAAATGCAAACCGCTTTAATCTGTATCTCAGTTTTTATCTCAGTACTGCTTATCATAGTTGTTCTGATCCAGAAGTCAAAGGGTGGTGGCCTGGCATCCAATTTTGCAGGTTCAAACCAGATCATGGGTGTACGTCGCACTAACAATTTCATCGAGAAAGCTACCTGGACACTGGCAGTGATCGTGTGTCTGCTGTCGCTCATGTCGGGTATCCTGATGCGTGGTGGCGCTGTTGACAATCAGCCTCTTGTGAAAGATGTCAATCCCATCGAACAGTTCCCCGGTACTTTTGAGACACCGGAGCAGGACGCAACTTCCACCACTCCCGGGGCAGAGAGTGCCGATGGGTCTGAGACTGTGGCCCCCGAAGCCGGTGCCGAGGTTCCCGCTGTTACCGTTGAGGAGTAATTCCCGGAACATATACCGCAGACAATATAGCAGGCTGTCATGCTTCCGCGCATGACGGCCTTTGTTTCGTTAAATTTACCCCGTTTCTTAACGGCGTTTATACCGTGTTTCGTATGAACTTTACCGGGAGACGGGGTGTTTTATCACATGACGGTCTGTGCAGTATATCCGTAACATATGCCGGATAAAGTGTATGGATCCTGCGCTTATATTATATTGTAATAGTTATGAATACATTGAATCATATGGTGGCTATCGCCGCCGCGTCTACTATTATGCTGGCTTCCTGCAATAACAGCAGGTCCGGATCTGATCAGCAGGCCGAGATAGAAGATATTCTCGAGAAGAATACTGTTACGGTGACTGAGAATGCCATTACCGATACGTTGCTTACCATAGGAAGGGCACAGATGCGGTTTGCCGAGGTCTCACGTATCTTCCAGATTGACAGTACCGAGCAGTTTTATCTTTCGGTAAGGGCTATTGTTCCTGCCGATCAGAGTAAAATCACCGACAGGCTGTATCACCGTCTGCTGGGATATTATAAGGAGTTGGGTGACACTTTTGCCGATGCTCCGGCCGCCGCGTCTACGCCTGTAGGTCTGGCCCGCGCGCTTGACGATATGGGACGTCAGTTCCGGAGATATGTTCAGCCGTATGCAGCCGATACGATTACGGCGGGATTTATGATGAATGCCGATATGAGGCCGGTATACGGAACCGACAGGTATCTTACCTATGCTGTTTATGATGACTATTATACTGGCGGAGCACATGGTGAGATCGATACCTATTTCACGACATTCGATATTGCTACCGGCGAGCAGTATACCTTCGGGACTCTTTTCTCTAAAGAGGGTCAGAAGGCTATAAGATCGAAGATTGTCGAAATTATTGCTAAAGACAAGGGGCAGACTGTCGACGGTTATCTGAAGTCACTGAATGAGTTTCTGATGCCGGCAGAGCCTGTCGGGGTGGATGATTTCCCGGTCTATCATGTAGGTATAACATCAATGGGAGTGGTTTTTACATATCCCAAGTATACGATTGCGGCCGGTTTTGAGGGATGCCCCAGTTATGTCATTCCGCTTGACGAGGTCTCTTCTTACCTATCGCTATAGCTGTGAATGCCCAGAGTCCTACAATGATGGTCAGTAGGGTGGACATTGTAAGTATGAGATTTGCAAAAGCCTTTGAGTCGAGCTCGAAGGCTTTCTGTGTGGCGTTGTCGAGACCGTCGGGGCAGTATAGACTCAGGCCGAAGATTACAGCAATCTGATAAGGCCCTATGCCGCCGTTGCTGGGGATACCCATTGCTATGGTTCCGAGTGTGAAGCATACGAGAACAGCTGAGAGTCCGTTTTCGGCAAGTATTACTCGTGTGAACGGGAATGCCTGGAAAGCAAGGATCATCTCTCCGAAATAGCATCCCCACAGCAGAACAGTCCACAGCATCCACATGCCTTTGCGTCTGATATGCAATATAGCCGTGAATCCGAGCCACAGTTCACGGATGAAATTTCTGGCTCTGTTGATCAGACTGTTGCCTGACTTGTTTCGGAAAAACATAAAGGCGGCTATTGATACAAGCGTAATGAGCGCAATTGTCCATGGTGATGTCGCGAGACTGACGATGTTCCTGTATCCGTCAGGATAGCGGTGTACGAAAGCCGAGATGGCGTGGTGTCCTGTGATCAGGGTGAACAGAGTGAAAAGCAGGCCGGTTATGAGGTCGGCGAAGCGATCGGCAATCATTGTGCCGAATACGGTGCCGAAAGGGGCATTCTCGCGGTGGGCTATGAACCCCGAACGCCATATCTCACCGAGCCGCGGAAAGACGAGGTTTGTGGCGTATGTGCCGAAGATGCTGTATAGCAGCTGGATGAACGGAGTCCTGACGCCCACACCGTCAAGCTGTATTCCCCATCTGAGAGCGCGGAATACATAACTCATGAAACCGACGGCCAGCATCAGTCCTATCCATCTGAAGTCACACTTTGTACGGATTACCAGAAGCATGTCAGACAGAGAGTCGTCGCGAAACAGCAACCAGCATAAACCGATGCTTATCATCACCGGAATGACAAATTTGAGTATGGCGCCGACGGGGCTCTGGCGTCTTGGGGTTGCGGTAGTGTTACATTCGTTAGGTTCTGACATATGTGTCGATTAGTGTATGCAAATATATGACAAGAGGTGTATAAAAGCAAGTATGCAGGCTTTTATATTTGGTAATGGGGGGTGATAATCTGCTGTAGAATATAAAAAGTCGCTGATTTATCAGCGACTTTTTGTTGTCTTACCAGGATTCGAACCTAGACAGGCAGAACCAAAAACTGCAGTGCTACCATTACACCATAAGACAATCCTGTGTGCCCAGGTGCGTTCAACATGCGCCTAAAGCGATGCAAAATTAGTGCTTTATTTTCGGTTGTGCAATTTTTTTGATTAAAATGTGTCTGTCGGTCTGTAAAACACATGAGGGACAGGTATCCGGCCCGGACTTCTGTTCCCCATGTGTTTTACGGTTGTGTCGTAGTCTTATTCGTAGCAGGTGATGAGGAACATGTTCATACCCCAGCGGTCTGTCCAGACGGCAACGTATCCTTCCTGAGTCTCGTCGTCGAAGTACCAGTCGGCCATGCATCCGAACGAGTCGTAGAGCCATATGCCGCCATCCTTGTTTTCTTTCGGGTTTTTATCTTTGGTACAGAGTCCGAAACCGAAGTTGGGGTATCCGGGTACGATATCGTTCAGTTCCTGATTTGTGAGCAGGCCACGTATGCGCCAGTCTGTTCCGGTTGTGAAATAAGAGTATGGCATGCCGTTCAGCACCATTGCATGTACGGTCGGTCGGCGGGCTCCGTTACGCTTGAGCCATCTGCCGGTTCTGGACCACCATTCTTCGCCATCGTCATGTTTAGCTCCGTTGAACCATGTCTTGTGGTAGTCGCAGGTGCCGCGGTTCGATCCGTCGGGGTTGTTGAGATGTATCTGGATCTGTCCGTTGGATTCGGATCCGTTCGGTTTACTGTCTCCTACAAGGTATGGGGCTGTCTCTCCGGTTCCGAAAAACGATATCATCTGAAACTGGTTCTGGTCAAGAGCACTATGGCCAGTCTCGATGATGGTGTATTCGGCGTCAAGAGAACCGCGATAGACGAAGAATTTGTAGTGCTGCCCCTTGTCGGTGCGTGGCGCTGATGCCGCGATGACCGCGTTTTCGGTAATGTTACCGGCGACGTTTATATATGATCCTGCATCGGTCTCGTTGCTGCTGATGTCTATGGAGACGGGAGCCTGACCGATGTGGACGGGACTGTCGGTTACAGATGTCCAGTAGTAGAAATCGGTCTTGCCGGATGCTTTGCGCCCGACGGCCATTACCATGTTTCCGACCCAGTCGGATGTAATGGCGACGACGTCTGACGGGGATATACCGCCGAGATTCAGGCTGCCTGTGCGTTCGAGGGTCTTCACGTCATATACCATGAACGCGTATGTGTGGTTTGCCGCCATTGCGTAAGCCGCGCCTGCAGAGCCTGAATCGCCCCATGCATACCGGCGCGAGAATACCACGATCCTGTCTTTGCCGCAGAATGCCGGGAATCCCATCAGGTCTCCGGCCGATGCCTTGAGGGCATCCCCATCCATTCCGGGCCATGTGCCGTACTGGCCGGGGTAGCCCATCTCGGTATATGTCTTGTATATTATCTGCTCACCGTCACCCATACCTTCGCCGTAGGGTTTCAGCTCGCTTTCGGTCCAGCTTACATAATATTTCTCCACATGTTTGCCGTCGCCCGATGTCACGGTGTATTCGACGGGCTTGTCGAGGTCGCTGAAGTCCTGAGGTAATGTCATCTCCGGAGTTACTGTGGCTCCCATGGAGAGGCAGAATGTGGGGCGGGCGTCGGTAAGATATTCCTTGGGGTCAAGGTATGGACTGATTCGTACGTAGAAGTGATGCGGGTCGTCGAGAGTGCGGACCTTGAATGTTTTTGCCGGGCGTACTATGTCTGTACCGTTTTCGGCGTACACGGCAGGTGATTCAACTGTAAATCCGAAATTCTCGATGCGGGCTTCCGATCGGAGGTCTGAAGTCATGTCATCGTCACAGGAGGACAGTATGACAGCGGTGCTTCCGATGATTGTCGAATATATGAAATATCTGAGTTTCATGACTTAATTATAGGTTTGACTGTTATTCTTCATCTTCAGGCTGTTCGACCAGGATTTCCTCACCCTCGAAGTATCCTATTACGAGGTATCGGCGGGTGGTTCCTATGCCCGATGTGACAGTGAATTCAATTCCCTGTGCCTTGCCGTCGGCGTCACGGTTGGTGATGTTGTGGCGCGTGAGCGGAGGTGTTATTTTCTCGTCGTATGTGAGTGATGCCGACAGATAGCAGTTCTCCAGATCGTAGGCTCCGATAAGGCTGCGTTTGAGAATGAACTCGATCCTGCCGTAGCCGCCTTCGACATCCTTTACCGTGATTTCATCGCCTGTGACGACCTCCCCGGCGGCGTTGTATTCGGTAATAACGCCTTGTATGCCTTCGGCCGACGTGTTCATCTTGAGCCGCATGTCAGAGATGAGGTTGTTGTCGTGTATGAAGTCCTGGTCGGCTTTCTGGCATGCGGAGAATCCAGTCAGCGAGGCCACGGTGACAAGTATGAAAAACAGATTCTTATATAATGGTTTCATAGTGACTTTGTTTTATTGATGAGATATTACCATCCCGGATTGTCTTTGCACAGGTGGTTGTTGTTGAGTTCATCGGCCGGGAGCGAGAAGCGGTGATAACGTTCCTGATACATACGCTTCGATCCGCCGTCGGCATCAACTGTCGTGTATGTACGTATTCCGCCGGCAGTCTTGGTGACGAGGTGTCCGTGGACGTTCTTTCCGTCTATTGTCTCGCGGGCTATATTCCATCGTCTCAGATCCCAGAACCGCAGACCCTCTCCGGCCAGCTCGCAGCATCGTTCGTTGCGTAGTATTTTCATGAACGCATTCAGGTCTGGTGCGTGTGTCGCTGTCTTGTCGGGCAGGTTTACGCGGCGCCTGACGAGATTGAGTGCGTCAAGTGCCCCCGGGATGTCACCGTTCTGTGCGAGAGCCTCGGCCTTGTTGAGCAGTACCTCGGCGTACCGCAGTATGATCTCGGTGTTGTAGCTCTTGTTGGATGTGGATATCTCTTCGCCTTCCATGAGGAACTTGCGGAAGTAGTATCCCGTGGGTGTATGGCCGTTGGTTGAGCTGTTATTGGTGTATTCCAGAAAGAAATCGTCTCCATCGTTTATGCCGCTGCCCTTGTATGTGCCTATCTTGCGGCCTTCCCAGTCCGATCCGTCATACAGTATGGTGGCGTGGAAGCGAGGCTCACGGTCACAGTAGGGGTCTTCGTGGAAGAATGTCCAGAACGGGTCGTTCCAGTCGAAGGTCGTTCCGTCTTTGTATTCAAACATGTCAGTGAGTTCGGCTGTGGGAACGATGCGGGCATTGACTTTGCCCATTCTCTCTATCTTTGAGTCGCCGAAAGGTCTCATCTTGATGTCGTATTCATGAGTCTTGATATCCTTTTTATAATACGTGGCAAAGATGATCTCCTTGCGGTTTGCTCCGTCGTTCTTGCAATTGAACAGAGATGCGAAGTTGTCGATGTAGTCCTTGTCGGTAGGACTGGCGATGTTGGCTGATACCTTGACAAGGTCATATCCGCCCAGTTCCTTGCATTTGTCGGCGGCGTCGATTACGATGTCGTAATATTCCTTTTTCTGCTGTTCGGTTATCCCGTCTACACTTGCGGCGTAAAGGGCTATCCGTGAAAGGAATCCGTATACCATGCCTTTTGTGGCGCGGCCTACGTATTTTTCCTTGTACTGTTCATGTCCGGACCATGTCTTCGGCAGTTTCTCGATTGCCTGATTCATCTCATCGATGATGAAATCGTAGGTTTCTTTCTCTGTGACGCGGGCGCGGTGTACGTCTTCCTCATACTTGCCGTCGTCAAGAGATCCTGTGATACCCGATTTATCGGTGCGCAGGACGACACCTCCATAGACTCTCGCCAGGAAGAAGTAGCTGATCGCACGGCAGAACCGTACTTCGGCGCGTCGTATGTCGCACCAGTCCTCGCCGTATCGCGGCACACCATACTCGTCAATCTCGTTGAGCAGGCGGTTGGCGCGTTTGATACGGCCATACTCGGTCTCCCAGCAGTTGAACGGACCTGCGCTGTTCTTGCCGAACGTGTTGGACAGCATCCATGACTTGTTATACATGTGTTCATATTGGTCCCATGATGTCGATTTGGCGATATCAGAGAATGCATCATAGAATTTATTGCCGTCGACATTGAAGTTGGAGTGATCGGCAAACGTCTGGTACGAGGCGATGACATATCCGTCGGCCGCGTTCTCGTTTCCCCAGATATCTTCGGGAATAAATTGTGTCGTGCTGCGCAGGTTGAGCTCGTCGTTGCAGGATGCTGAGCCGAGCATGAGCGCAGATGAAACAAATATATATATGATTTTTTTCATGTTGTGATTCCTCTTTTACAGATTAGAAAGATAAGTTGAGACCTAAGCTCCATGTGGCCTGCTGCGGATAGTGTCCGGCACTTACCGAAGGAGATTCCGGATCGACATATTTGAAGTGGCTCAGGGTCCATACGTTTGTTCCGGCGACGTATACGTTGACACGGCTGAAAGGTGTTTTCGAAAGAATCTGCTCGGGAAGCTCGTATCCGAAGACAAGGTTCTTGAGACGCAGATACTCACCGTTGACGAGCCACCATGTCGAGGCTACGGCATTGTTCTGGTTGGCCTGTGTGGACAGTCGCGGGTAGCGGGCGTCGGTGTTCTCCGGAGTCCAGGCCTGTTCGACAAGATATTTCGGTGAGTTGGTATCGCCATAGAACGGTCGTGTGTAGGGGGTGTGGTCGGTATGTCCGTTACCCCAGGCTCCGTTAAGCATGTAGTCGACGTGCCCTACTCCCTGCCACAGCATGTTCAGGTAGAAGTTACGGTAGTTGAAGTCCATGTTCAGCGAGAAATTTATCTCGGGCAACGCTCCGTATCCTATGCGCACGTAGTCGCTTTCGGTGCCTTTGTACATGATTTTTCCGTCACCGTTAGTGTCCAGATACATTATGTCGCCGAGACTGATGCTGCCCGATGGAGGTGCCGGCGCATTGTCAAGCTGTTCCTGTGTCTGGAACAGTCCTGTGGCGATGAGTCCGAAGCGGGCGCCCATCGAGTGTCCGAGCTGGGAGTTATACATCGGGTGGTCATCGCTGACTTTTTTCTTCAGTATTTTGTTACGGGCGAAGCTGAATGTGCCGCGTATGCTGTAGTTGAAGTCTTTGGTGACACGAAGCTGGTGTTTCAGAGTGATGTCGATACCCTTGTTCTCAATGGCTCCGGAGTTCTCGCGCTTCGGATTGTTGCCGCCGAGCGACGATGGGTATTTTCCTGAGATATCCTCTATGAGATCGCTTGTGTGCTGATAGAATATATCGATCTCGGCTCCGAGCTTGCGCTGCATTACATCGACATCAAGACCTATGTTGTAGGTGCGTGTCGTAGACCATTTGAGGTCGGGTTGCAGGTATGAGTTGGTGTAGTACAGTGTAATGGGGTTACCGTTGAGGAAGTATCCGTTGGTTACCGGTTTCTCAAACAGATATGAGTACAGGAACGGACTGATATTGTTTTTGCCTGATTCTCCGTAGCTGGCGCGGATTTTCAGATTGTCGATCCACTGTATGTTGTCTTTGATGAAGGGCTCGCTCGACATAACCCATCCGGCCGATGCCGACGGGAAGAATCCCCAGCGGTTTTCAGGGGAGAATACATAAGACCCGTCCATGCGGAATGCGAATTCAAACAGATACTTGCTGTCCCATACAAAATTGAAACGTCCTACGTGGGATATCATCGATGAGACGCTGTGGCTTCCGCTGACAGTCGTGGGCATTATTTCGCCACCGAGCGATATGTCGACGGGATCGCTGGTTATATAGTCCTTGGCCGATGCCTGAAATACACCGCTGGAGTTGCGGGTGGCCTCGTACAGATACAGAACACCGATGTCTGCTTTGCCGAACCTGTGGTTGTAGTTTACCTGCGGACGGAAAATCCAGTTATTGCTCCAGCTTGAACCACGGAAGAATGAACCTTTCTCATCGAAACCGGGCGTTGTGTTCAATACCGGTTCGGCATAGTCGATACCTACATAGTAGTTCTTGGGATGGTCTGAGAAATTACCCGTGAGACCGTGTGTGTACTGGTAGTTGGCCCATACCGATACTTTCAGGCCTTCAAGTAGTTTGTGCACGTCCTTGAAGTCATATTCAAGCATTCCGCTCACGTTGACAGTGTTGACGTTGAGTGTGGTCTTGCCTGTGTTCTCAAGCAGGTGTATGGGGTTGTACTGAGAGTCGCCTACCTTGTAGGCGAGGGGCAGTCCTTTGTATTCTTTCTTGATGATGGGAACGGCCGCAATGGCGTGGCGTGCGGGGTTGAATTCGTCCTGCTGGTTGGTGATATTCACTGCTGGCCATTTGCGCTCGGTGCGGAATCCCGAGATGTTGGATACGAACCGGAGGTTCTTGGCGACAGAGATGTCGAGATTGGCCCTGAGGTTGTACCGGCGGTAGTTGGTGTTGCGCATTGTTCCCTGCTGGTCCATGATTCCGGCCGAAACGTAGTAATGGGTCTTTTCAGTACCGCCGGTGGCCGAGATGGTATGGTTGTTGGTAAGGCCTGTGCGGAATGTTTCCTTGATCCAGTCTGTCTCGCCGAGATATGAGTCGGGGTCGTTGTTACCGTTGAGTACACGTTGCTGGAAGTCGGCGTCAAAGCGGGGTTTGATACCGTCAAGACCCGATGCCTTGTTGTGCCAGTACATGTATTCCTCAGCATTGAGGTATTCTGGCATGGCGGTATTGCGGTTCCATGTCACCGATCCGCTGTATGATATTCTGGCATTACCTTCCTCACCTTTCTTCGTGGTGATAAGTATGACGCCGTTGGCACCCTGTACACCGTATATGGCGGCCGCCGCGTCTTTAAGCACCGATACGCTCTCGATGTCCTGAGGGTTGACCGAGTTCATGTCCATGGGCACACCGTCGACGATGACAAGCGGTCCGGAATTGGCGAAGTCATTGACACCGCGTACGTGGATGGCGGCGTTGTCGGCGCCCGGCAGGCCTGTAGACTGCACGGCTGTGACACCCGACACTTTGCCGGTGAGCATGTTGGATACGTTCTGCATGGGCGCTTTTACGAGATCTTTTCCGGAGACGGACGATACCGAGCCGGTAAGGGTTACTTTTTTCTGCACTCCGTATCCTACAACAACGACTTCGTCAAGGATGGCTGTGTCTTCGGTCATGACGACGCTGATGCTGTTACGTCCTTTCAGATCAACCGATTTCTTCTGGTATCCTATATAGGTGAATTCCAAAGTCTGGTTAAGATCGGGGACTGTGAGTGAGAAGTTTCCGTCTATATCGGTTGCGATGCCGATGCTGGGGTCGCTCTTGAGTTTTACAGTGACGCCGGGAAGCATGTCTCCGTTCTCATCGCTTACATTACCGGTTACGGTAACCTGTGCGTTGATTATCACGGCTGCCATAAGACACCAAAGAGAGACCAAGAGTCTAAGTTGTGAGTTCTTGATTTTCATGGTCAAAGTGATATAATATAAAGATTGTATTGTTAAAAATCTCGGGTATAGTAGATCGAGTTATGGTTAATTGTATGATAATGACCTTCTTGTGATTTTGAAAGTTTGGAATGTTACATATAATTACCTACAAATTTAAACAGAAGTAATCTAATATACAACTTTTTTGATGAAATTTTTAAAACCAATCGGAAGTTCTTAAAATATTTGCATAAATTATAAGGATACAAAAAAGACAAAGGGTATGTCTTTATATCTTTACTTTTTTCGGAAAATTTGTGACAGGATATTCGGGTTGCCGGCTATGAGATCGCGTGACGGATGTGAGGTGTAGCTGGTCCGCATCTTCCTGAAGTCACGGTGGGCGCGTAATATGGCGCCGGCATGGCGCCAGCGCGCTGTGAGTATGAAGCGTCCCCATGCCACCGTGTCGAGCAGGCGTCGGCGCAACAGTGTGCGCCGGCGTGACGGGTCGGGGAGATTTTTGTGAAGCATCAGCAGGTTGTTGCGGAAGTTGAGATAGGTCTTGCGCGGGTTGGAGGCGTCGAGTGAGGCACCTCCCAGGTGGAACACGGTACTTTCGGGTACTACCCAGTTTGTGTGTCCGGCAAGCTGCAGGCGCCAGCACAGGTCTATCTCTTCCATGTGGGCGAAAAAGTTTTCATCAAGACCTCCGACGGCGAGGTATGCCTTGGTGTCGACAAGCATTGCGGCCCCTGTGGCCCAGAAGACCGGAACCGGTGTGTCGTACTGGCCGTGGTCGCGCTCTATGCGGTCAAAGATACGGCCACGGCAGTAAGGATAGCCGTTGCGGTCGAGATATCCGCCGGCGGCACCGGCATATTCGAACATTTCGGGCTGGCGGTAGGAGTGTATCTTTGGCATTGCGGCTCCCATTCCGGGGTGTCGGAGTGCCCAGTGATGGAGTGGTCCGAGCCATCCGGGGGGTGTCATGACATCGCTGTTAAGCAACAGTGTGTACCGGTATTGTGTGGCTTTGACAGCCCTGTTGTATCCTCCGGCAAAACCGTAATTGCTGTCGAGCCGCAGTACCTGTACCTCGGGAAAGCGTTCGGCGAGGAGTCTGAGAGAGCCGTCGGTCGAGCCATTGTCGGCGACGATGACGGTGGCTATGTCGGTCGGGGTATTGGCAATGACCGACGGGAGAAACTCTTTGAGGAGTTTCTCTCCGTTCCAGTTCAGTATGATAACAGCAATATCGGTCATTTTAAATATATTTTAGGCCATCCGGAGGCTTGAAAATAAGCGCAGATTTCGCAGATTAGATTTTGGGCCATCCGTTGGTTTTGAAAATTAACCGCAAATTTCGCAGATTATGCAAATTATTTTTTCTACGTTTTGCTCATAATGTGTTCTCCTTTGACTATCATGTGCGAACATCGTTCGCCAATTTTTGGGGGGGTATCCGGGAATATCTGATTTTTGCGTAATTTGCGGTTAAATCATCGGACCACCGGATGGTCCAAAATCTAATCTGCGAAATCTGCGCTTATTTTCAAGCCTCCGGATGGCCAAACTTAATCCGAGCTTTTATTCCGCCTTCCTGCGGTTTTATTTCGCTATGAGCAGGTTGTAGTTCTTTTTGCCTTTCTGGACGAGGATGTACTTGCCGTTGAGGAGCATGTCGGTCGATACTGGAGCGTAAGGATCGGATACCTTCTCTTTGTTGATGGCGAAGCCTCCGCCCTGAGCGAGTTTGCGCAGTTCACCCTTTGAGGGAAATACGGGGGCGAGGTCGACAAGGAGGTCGGCGATCTTCACTCCGGCTTCGATATCTGACAGGTTTACCTCAAATGTGGGTACACCTTCAAAGACTGCCAGCAGTGTGTCCTCATCGATGCGGTGCAGGATCTCGCCGGCTTTGTTGCTGAAGAGTATCGATGATGCCTCGACGGCGGCGTTGTAGTCATCCTCGCTATGTACCATGATGGTGATCTCTCTGGCGAGGCGTTTCTGCAGGGGACGCTGGCCCGGATCGGCCGCCTGCTGTGCTACGAGTTCATCGATCTCCTCCTTGGGAAGCGATGTGAAGATCTTGATGTATTTTTCGGCATCGGCGTCTGAGACGTTTAGCCAGAACTGATAGAACTTGTAGGGAGAGGTGTAGCGCGGATCGAGCCACACGTTGCCGCTCTCTGTCTTGCCGAACTTGCCTCCGTCGGCCTTGGTGATGAGAGGGCATGTGATGGCGAATACGTTCTCCTCGCCGGTCTTGCGGCGTATCAGTTCTGTTCCGGTGGTCATATTGCCCCACTGGTCACTGCCTCCGAGCTGCAGACGGCATCCGCGTGTCTGGTACAGGTGCAGGAAGTCATAGCCCTGAAGCAGCTGGTAGGAGAACTCGGTGAATGACATGCCTTCGCGCGACTCGCCCGAGAGACGTTTTTTTACCGAGTCTTTGGCCATCATGTAGTTGACGGTGATGTGCTTGCCGATGTCGCGGATGAATTCGAGGAACGAGAAGTTCTTCATCCAGTCGTAGTTGTTGACGAGCTCGGCGGCGTTGGGTGCGTCGCTGTCGAAGTCGAGGAACCTGGCAAGCTGGCGCTTGATAGCTTCCTGATTGTGCCGCAGGGTCTCTTCGTCGATGAGTTTGCGTTCCTGGCTCTTCATCGACGGGTCGCCGATCATACCTGTGGCTCCGCCTACGAGAGCTATGGGCTTGTGCCCGGCGCGCTGCAGGTGTTTGAGCATCATTACGCCTACGAGGTGGCCTATGTGGAGGCTGTCGGCAGTGGGATCGATGCCGAGGTAGGCGGTTGTCATTTCCTTATTAAGCTGTTCTTCGGTGCCGGGCATCACTGAGTGAATCATCCCGCGCCATGTAAGTTCTTCAATAAAATTCATTGTCCTGTATTTTGAAGCGCAGATTACGTTGTATTAAATTTAAAAGCGCAGATTACGCAGATTTATCTGTGACTATCCGGATTAAAGTTAAGTGCAGGCTGCGCAGATTTTTTTAATTTTGTTCTTTCTGTCTTTTTTATTGGGGTTGGTTGTATCTGTTTACCAGCCGGTAGAATGATTTGTTATAGATAAGGCTCGTAGAGTTGAAGTTGATCAGGTAGGCGAGCTTCAGTCCTGAAAGTTTTAAGTAGGTTAATACTTGCATTGTAAATATCGGTATTATTTCGGTTACTGCTTTTGTCTCGATGATCACTTTGTCATCTACTATTATGTCTGCCCGATAGGCTTCTTCCAGCTGTACTCCTTTATATTCAAAATTCAACGGAACTTCCCTCCTGACATCAAATCCCCTAAGCCTGAGCTCGTGTGCCAGAGCTTTTTGGTATGCGCTCTCCAGCAGACCGGGACCGAGAGTGTTGTGGACTTCCATTGCCGCACCGAGAATCTGATATCCGAGTTCCGTTTCCATTGATGTTTTTTAGATTCGGGTTAACCAAAACAATATAATCTGCGAAATCTGCGCTTTAAATTCATTCCGGATGGATTTTTATAAATCTGCGAAATCTGCGCTTTAGTTGGTTAGTGGAGGCGGGAGAGGGCGGCGGCTATCCGGCGCATTGCTTCCTTGATGTTGTCGTCGCTGGTGGCGTAGCTCAGGCGTATATAGCCGTCGAGACAGAAAGCGGCGCCGTCGACTGTCGCTACGCGTGCGTGTTCCAGAAGGTACATCGTAAGGTCGCCCGACGACCGGATTACGGTCTCGCCGTCACTCTTGCCTATGAACGAGCTGACCTCGGGGAAGAGGTAGAAGGCTCCGTCGGGGCGGTTGACCTTGAGTCCCGGGATCATCGAGGCCAGTTTCACAATGAGGTCGCGGCGCCGCTCGAAAGCTTTGCGCATGGTCTCGACACACTCCTGAGAGCCGGTATATGCTGCCTCGGCGGCTTTCTGGGCTATGGAACTGCATCCTGAGGTATACTGTCCCTGGAGTTTGGATACGGCTTTGGCAATATGCAGAGGTGCGGCGCAGAAGCCTATGCGCCATCCTGTCATGGCATATGCTTTGGATACACCGTTGATGAGCACCACGCGGTCATGGATCTCCGGGAACGAGGCGAGTGAGGTGAATGAGCCGGTGTAGTTGATGTGCTCGTAGATCTCGTCGGCGAGTACAATGATATCGGGATACCTGGCGAGAACATCCACAAGGGCCTGCAGTTCATCACGCGAGTAGACACTGCCTGTAGGGTTGGAGGGAGAGCACAGGAGCACCATGCGTGTGGCAGGCGTGATGGCGGCTTCGAGCTGGGCCGGTGTGATCTTGAAGTTGCTGTCGATGGTGGCGGGGACCAGAACGCTCTTTCCCTCGGCGAGTTTTACCATCTCGACATAGCTTACCCATGCCGGAGTGGGGATTATCACCTCGTCGCCGGGATTTACGGTGGCGAGAATCACGTTGCAGAGTTCCTGTTTGGCACCGTTGCCCACTACAATCTGTGCGGGTGTGTATTCGACGCCGTTCTCGTCGTGCAGCTTGGCGCAGATAGCCTCGCGCAACGACATGTAGCCGGGTACCGGAGTGTAGAACGTGAAGTTGTCGGCGATGGCTTCGATGGCGGCGGCTTTGATGTGTGCCGGAGTGTTGAAGTCGGGTTCGCCTACCGACATGTTGATGACGTCGATGCCCTGAGCCTTGAGTTCGGCGCTCTTCTGGGACATGGCGAGGGTGGCCGATGGGGCCAGTGCCTTGATGCGGTCAGAGATGTTGATCATAATCAAATACTATAATGCCTGATACCGGCGGTACTAATTTTTTGCAAAGGTAGTAAAAAAACAGTACCTTCGCGTGTTAATAATGGAATTTTCATGATAGACAGATCGACATTTGACGACACTACGGCATTATTCCACACTTTCGGCTGTAAATTGAATTTCGCCGAGACGTCGACGGTAGCCCGTCTCATGGGAGAGCATGGAATACGCCGTGTCGCTGCCGGTGAGGTGCCCGATATTATCGTTGTCAACACGTGCTCGGTCACCGAGCTTGCCGACAAGAAGTGCCGTCAGGCCATAAGAGGTTTCGCCCGCCGTTATCCCGATGCCGCCATAGTGGTGACAGGCTGTTATGCACAGCTCAGGAGCGACGAGGTGGCTTCGTTGCCTGGTGTGAAGATTGTGGCCGGCACCGATCAGAAGCTGAGACTGCTTGAGTTTATCGAGGAGTGGAGGCGTGATCGTGAACAGCGTGTTACGGTGAAGCCGTTGCAGGAACTGAGGGAATTCGAGCCTTCCTGTTCGCGCGGCGACCGTACGAGATATTTTCTGAAGGTACAGGACGGCTGTGATTACTGGTGCAGTTATTGTACCATCCCGAGGGCCCGCGGCCGGTCGCGGTCGGGAAGTATTGCGAGCATGGTGGAGCAGGCTCGGCGTGCAGCCTCGGAGGGTGGCCGGGAGATTGTGATTACAGGCGTGAATATCGGCGATTTCGGCAAAGGAACCGACGAGACATTTCTGGATCTCATCAAAGCGCTGGACGGTGTTGACGGTATCGACCGTTACCGCATATCGTCGATTGAGCCAAACCTTCTTACTGATGAAGTGATAGATTTTGTGGCGGAGTCGCGACGTTTCATGCCGCACTTTCATGTGCCGTTGCAGAGTGGCAGCGACGAGGTGCTCAGGCTTATGAGGCGTCACTATGACACGGCGCTGTTCAGACATAAGATGGAGCGTATCGTGGCGTCAGTTCCCGATGCTTTCATCGGTGTGGATCTTATAGTGGGTGCCCGCGGAGAGACCCTGCGGGAGTTTGAGCTGTCGCGTGATTTCGTGGCTTCACTCCCTGTGAGCCGGCTGCATGTGTTCACCTATAGCGAGCGCCCCGGCACCAGGGCTTTGGATATAGCGCACGTGGTTGAACCGGCCGAGAAACATCGGCGTACACGTGAGATGCTTGCGGTCAGCGACCGGTTGCTCGGCGATTTCACGCGGCGGTTTGTGGGGACGGTGAGGCCGGTGTTGTTAGAGCATCCCAAGGCGGGTCACCCTATGGCCGGTTTTACCGACAATTATCTGCGTGTAGTGGTGGATGCTCCGGCCTCGCTTGACAACCGGATAGTGGGTGTTCACATCGACGGGGCCGGCGGGGTCCCCGGGGAGCTTCGCGGCCATTTGGTCGAATGACCTCCGGCAGGTGGAATAAAAGCGCAGATTACGCAGATTAAAAGGGGCCATCCGGATCCATGGATTATAAACCGCAAATTTCGCAAATTACGCAAAAAGGGAATGAAGCGCAGATTTACGCAGATTTGATTGAAAATATCCGGAAACATTAAAAAATTTGCGAAATTTGCGAAATTTGCGGTTGAATCCAAAACACCCGGATGGTCTTTTTAATCTGCGTAATCTGCGCTTTCAAAACAGACGACCGGATGGCCAAATAATAATTTGCGTTTTTAATGACTTGGAATTAAATTTTAGTTACAGTGAATATTGTTTACAGGATTTTCGGATGGATGGCTCACGCGGTGGCTCTGCTGCCGCTCAGAGTGCTGTATGTTCTGTCTGATGTCATTTTCTTTCTGGCTTATCATGTGGCCGGATACAGGCGCCGTGTTGTGGAACGGCATATTGACGATTCATTCCCTGAACTTTCGGCCTGTGAGCGCCGTCGTATCGTGAAGCAGTTCTATCACAATTTTGCCGACTATATTGTCGAGACAATCAAGTTGCTCCATATCAGTGACCGTGAGATGATGCGCCGCATGACGTTCGGTAATCTGGAGGCTATCGAGCGTCTGGTCGACAGGGATGTGCAGGTGATGGTGCTGTTTTCCCACTGTTTCAACTGGGAGTGGGCGCCGTCGGTCACGTGCTGGCTCCACCCGCATGGCGGGAAGCCGGTGGAATTCGGTCAGGTATACCGTCCGCTCAAGAACAAATGGATGGATGGATTCATGCTCGGACTGAGATCCCGCTTCGGGTCACGCAATTATGCTATGAAAGGGGTGCTGAGGGAACTGCTTAAAGCCCGCAGGGAGGGCCGCTGTTCGGTGACCGGTTTCATGAGTGATCAGAAACCTATCTACGGTGATGTGCGCCATGTCATTGATTTCATGAATCATCCCACGCCTACGTTGCTCGGCAGCGAGGAGCTGGCGTCGAAGCTGAAGATGGGAGTGGTGTATTGGGATATACGCAAGGTCAGTCGGGGGCATTATCATATCGATGTCGTGCCGGTGTGTGAAGATGCATCGCAGACGGAACAGTATGAGATCACCGACCGGTATTTCAGTCTGCTGTCGGCGACGATAGAGCGTCAGCCTGCGCTGTGGCTCTGGAGCCACAAGCGGTGGAAGTATCCCTATAGGTTTGAATCTGACGGTACTCCGGTCTACGACCCCAGGTCGGTGAGATAACCGGAATAAATTTCTTTTTTTTGAGAAAACTCAACTTTAAAGTTGTGAATTCTGTTTTTATGTTGTAAGTTTGCGGTATGATTACGAAAGAGGATGTAGAGAAGTTCTTAAACAACTTCTATGTCAAGGTGAAAGTCTTTGGAATAAGATTCCGAGATGACCGTGACAAGAACCGTAACGCATTGTTTGATTTGGAAATCTCACCACGTTTACGTGAAACTGTAGTGATGTCATTGAAATGGAATGATTATTCCGAAGGTCCGATAACAGATGAACTGAACAACTACGGGGAAATGTGGGTGTTTGGTAAGGATGTCAATGGTACAGAGGTTTACATCAAAATTTCGATGGGAGCATCAAATTCCCACACTATCTGTATTTCGTTTCATACTTCAGAATACCCGATGTCTTATCCGTTTAAGAATATTTGATTATGACTAAAATAAAACTTGCAGACGGTGAACGGCTGTTCAAAGAGTTACGTACGGTCGTTTTCAGAAAGGAACAGTTTGAATATGTCCATGTTGGTATTATTGATAGAGATGGAGTGTGCTGGACTACAACAGAACTTGACGAGGTTAATACCATCCAGGTCTATAATCAGTATCGTGAACGTCATGGAATTCCATTCCCTGATGAGATATGCGCTCTACGGAGGTATTATGGTCTGTCGGCTGTCAAAATGTCCGAAATTCTTGGTTTTGGTGTGAATCAGTATCGCTATTATGAAAACGGAGAGATGCCTAATGCATCAAACGCGAGGATATTGATTGCGATCAGAGATAAATATACATTTCTTGATTTTCTTGAGGCTTCCAGCCGGATTATTGGTGAAAAAGAATATATGAAAATACGTAGGCGCGTTATGGCGTTGCCTCAGTATGAACGTCCGGAATATCATCCGTCATCATTATCGGGATATGTATCATGTTCTTCGGTTAAGATTGCCGCGATAGTTAAATTCTTTATTAAGGAGATGGAAGGCGTGTTTGTGACAAAAATGAACAAACTGCTTTTCTATGCTGATTTTCTGTGTTATCGCCGTAAAGGTCGGGGACTGACTGGTTTGGAATATGTAGCATTGCCTTACGGACCGGTTCCGGACAATTGGGGGAGTGTATACGATTCGATTCCGGGTATATGTATGGATGAGTATGTTTTTCCTGATATGATGTCCGGTATTGTGTTGAATTCTGAGTCTGATCCTGATATGGATATCTTTGATGAGACAGAGATCGGTGTTTTAAGGGATGTCGCATTGCGATTCAGAACTGTAAAAGCTGGGGAAATATCACAGATCAGTCATGGCGAGAAAGGTTGGTTGGATAATCATGAAGGGAAAAAATATATTGATTATTCCTATTCCTTTGATTTGTCTATGGAATGAATCTTTTGTTTCGTTAAGTTTAAACATACTATAAAAGAGGCAGGGCCGCGATTTTGTTCGCGGCCCTGCTTGGGTTATATAGGGATTATGAGTATCAGCGTATGATCACTTTTGTGACCTTGTTGCCCTGACGTTTGATGTAGAGACCTGTCGAGGGATTCTCTACGCGTACGCCCTGGAGGTTGAAGTACTCGACGGGAGCATTGCTGTCCTCGATATTGTCAACGATCACATCCTCAACACCCGAGATCTGATCCTCGGTCATCCAGTTGAGCGTAGCATAGTCAACACCACCGACAGCGAGCGTCTTGCCCTCGTTGAAGGCATCCAGAGTCCTGATCACACCGGCAACCTGCTCGGTGTATTCCGGAAGAGCGGCTGTGGCGTTGCCTGTGACACCTGTACCGACGGTCTTGCCTGAACCGACAGCAAAGAACTTGTTTACATTCACGGCAGGAGTTTTGTCAGAACCTGCAATGAGACCGGACTTGTCTTCCTGACCGTTACTTGTGATAGTGGCCTTGACATATCCGTTTGAAAGAGTCAGCGTATTGCGCAGACGACCGACAATACCTCCGGTATAAGTTCCGGCAACATCAACTACGGCATAGGAATTTGATATAGTCAGGTCTTTTGCTGTTGTTCCTACGAAACCTCCGGTATATACATTGTCACCGCTGATCTTACCTGTAACGAATACGTTGTCGATCTTGAGGTCTGTGGAGTTTCCGTGTCCGGCATATCCTGCCAGTGCGCCTACACCCAGTTTTCCGTTTACAATATTGCAGTCGATAACGCCGAGATTCTTGATCTCACCGGCGGCGACACCGAAGAGAGTGGAGCTGTAATATCCGCCTACGTTGTCTACAGGTTCTTTTACCTCGGGTGTGAAGTTGCGTATCACATGGTTGCCACCGTCGTAGCTGAACTTGCCGTAGTATGCGCCACCCCATCCGTTAAGGGCTTCGAACTCAGCGTAGTTCATGTCTTTCATGTTGAGGTCTGCGGTCTGTTTGAAGTATACCATATCGGTTGCCTCGTTCTGGTTGATGAGCGTGTGGGCATTACAGAAGTCCTCTACGGTTGCGATCAGATAGGGATTGGGGGCTGTGCCATCCTGAACGGCTGGTGCTTCGTACCAGTTGAGTGTAGCGTACTCGACACCGTTAACAGCGAGCGTCTTGCCCTCGTTGAAGGCATCCAGAGTCCTGATCACACCGGCAACCTGCTCGGTGTATTCCGGAAGAGCGGCTGTGGCGTTGCCTGTGACACCTGTACCGACGGTCTTGCCTGAACCGACAGCAAAGAACTTGTTTACATTCACGGCAGGAGTTTTGTCAGAACCTGCAATGAGACCGGACTTGTCTTCCTGACCGTTACTTGTGATAGTGGCCTTGACATATCCGTTTGAAAGAGTCAGCGTATTGCGCAGACGACCGACAATACCTCCGGTATAAGTTCCGGCAACATCAACTACGGCATAGGAATTTGATATAGTCAGGTCTTTTGCTGTTGTTCCTACGAAACCTCCGGTATATACATTGTCACCGCTGATCTTACCTGTAACGAATACGTTGTCGATCTTGAGGTCTGTGGAGTTTCCGTGTCCGGCATATCCTGCCAGTGCGCCTACACCCAGTTTTCCGTTTACAATATTGCAGTCGATAACGCCGAGATTCTTGATCTCACCGGCGGCGACACCGAAGAGAGTGGAGCTGTAATATCCGCCTACGTTGTCTACAGGTTCTTTTACCTCGGGTGTGAAGTTGCGTATCACGTGATAGTCGCCGTCGTAGCTGAACTTGCCGTAGTAGGCTCCGCCCCAACCGTTGAGAGCCTCATATTTATCCATGTTGAGGTCTTTCATGTCAAGGTCGGCAGTCTGTTTGAAGTATACCATGTCGGTTGGCTCGTTCTGGTTGATGAGTTTGTGGGCATTGCAGAAGTCCTCTACCGACTGGATGAGATAGGGATTGGCGGCGGTACCGCTGCCTTCGAGCAGGTCTGAACCCTGTACTTCGGTGATTGTGAGCTTTGTGGTGGCACAATATACACCGGCTGCGGTGTTTGTTTCTGCGTTAGCAGTTGTGGTAGGGAAATATGTGTATACATAGAATGATTTGTCGTCAATCTTCTGTACCGAGATCGAAGACATGCCGTTGCCGTTACCGAATTCTGATTCCTGCCAGGCGGCAACACATTTGCCGTCAAGGTCAAAGACGCCATAGTTCAGTACACCCAGTGAAGGAGTGTATGCGCTGTGTTTTGCAAGGAATTCATCTGATATATAGTTGCGTACCAGATATGTCTTGCCTTCAAACTGGAAACTTGCTATACCTTTGCACATGCGGTTGCCTATTCCTGTGAGGGGAGAATATTGGCCTTCGGTAGTAAAGTTTGCAATCATTCCGACGCTGATCTTGGTCAGATATTCCGGTGATGAAGCATTTACCCGCCAGTCCTGAGTTCCGAAAGGAGTATAGAAACAGTTCTCCGGATGTTGCTGTGCGAGAATCTCTCCTACAGTAAAGTATGAGGGGGCTGCATAACTGAGACAAGAATTGCCTTCGTCGGCTAAAAGACCTCCTAATGTCAGGGTGCACTTTTTGGCTGTGAGTGATGTCACTTTTGTGCCGTCGCCCTTGAAGTGGAGCATGACTACATCTCCCGAATTCTGCATCGTGATGTATCCGATGCCGCCTTCGGCGCTGTTGACGTCTCCTACGACTTTGCCGAGACAGTCGACACGGCCTGTTTTACCGAGGGTGCTTATATCGGTGGAGAGATCGATATTGGTCAGGGTGCCGTCTTTTGCGATCACTCCCCACTGTGTCAGGGATTTTTTCGCATCGATAAAGCAATAGTTGATGATGACATTGCCTGCATCGTCGGTCGAAACGGCAGTGCCGTTCCATTTCTCGGCGGTACGTGCGGGAAGTTCCTTGAATGTGGTAATCTCGTTGTTAGGACCGATGGCAATGATGGCGTTCTTGATGTGATCGGTTGTAAGAATCTTGCCATCCTTGCCTGTGGCGAAACGCGAGCAGGTCGATGATACGGTCGCCGGATTGTTCTGAAGAGCGCCCCAGCCGCCTTCGATGCCGGGAACTGTGGTACATACTGTACCAACCTGATTATAAGCCCAGACTGTCTCGGCCTTCCAGGACAGCTCGGCCTGCATGCTGCTGACTGCCAGCAGGGCAGCAGTGAAGAGTAAAGATTTCTTCATGTTAAAAGATTTGGTTAATATTTGGTTTTATTTAGTCATTAGCTGATATTGCATTTGCCCTTGGACTCTTCAGATTTTTAGTGTATGTCCAATACCACGCAAATATACGCCAAGAATTTTAATAATACAAAATTATTTATTAAAAGTTTTTAGTTGATGTTTGAGAAAGCGCATATTCGGTTCCGGAGAGGAATTAAAAGCGCAGATCAAAAAGGGCCATCCGGATTATAAAATAAACCGCAAATTACGCGAATTACGCAAATTATTTTGCTTCGCTCCTGAAGCGCCTTACTTCGACAATCATGGCCGAATGATGTTCGGCTGATTTATTCTGACTATCCTGAAACACCTGATTTTTGCGTAATTTGCGAAATTTGCGGTTCGACTTAAAACACCCGGATGGCCAAAATATAATCTGCGTAATCTGCGCTTAAGCCATAACATACGGATGACCAAAATATAATCTGCGATTTTGAATTATGTGCAGGTGTTTTTCAGGAAGTAGCGTAGGAAGAGGGCGCCGGCGAGGAAAAGCGCTATGGAGAAACTCAGGAAGATGCCCTGTAGGCCGAGGCCTGCCGGTATGGCGAGCAGGTAGGTGACCGGGATGCCGACGATGATATAGCTCACGAGGGCGATCCAGAGCATGGGCATCACATGGGTTGTGCCTCGCAGGGCGGCCGCGAAGTTGATCTGGGTGGCGTCACCGAGCTGGTAGATTACAAGCGGGATAAGCTGGGCTGTGGCGAGATTTATCAGGGCGATGTCATTGTCGCTGAAGAAGGATATGAGAGTTTCGCCGAATGTGAGGAATATAGTGCAGCTGACGGCGGCGATGGCGAGCGTGACATGGTATCCGGCCCAGCCGATGCGCCGCATCGCCAGGGTGTCGTGAGCGCCGGCGGCATTGGCCACGAGTACCGATACGCCCGTGCCGATACTGTAGTAGATGCAGAAACCGAGAGTTCCTACTATGACGAGGACCTGAAACGCGGCGAGCGCGAGGGTGCCGTCGGGAAGCCATCCGGCTATGAGGGCGGCGGCCGAAAAAGAGCCTGCCTCCATTGCCATCTGCAGTCCGACAGGTACCGATGTCCTGAAGATATGTCCGGATGTGTAGACAGGCGTGGCGGATGCGGTGAAGCCACGGCGGTATCCGGCATTGTTGCGGCTCAGTATGAACACGAGGGTGATGAGAATCGGGCACAGCAGCCGGGCGGTGAATGTGGCTATGCCGGCACCCGTGAGTCCGAGTTCGGGACACCCCATGTTGCCGTCGATGAGCAGGAAGTTCCCGGCGATGTTGACGATGTTGGCGGTGAGAACAATTACCGTGGGCATGACGGTATTGCCGATGGCGTAGCTCCATTGGGCGAAGACGTTGAAAAGGGAGATCGGGATGAGTCCGGCGAGGTATATGATATAGTACGGGCGTATGAGCGGCAACAGGGACCGGTCCCTGACAAGATCGTCGAGGAAGAAGTATACCGACGCCATGACCAGAGTTACTGATAAAGAGAAAATGGCGTTGACATGCAGCCCCGTACGCAATGTGCGTCCGATGTCGTGCCGGCGGTCACGGGCTGCGAGGGCGCCGATGAGCGGCGTGATGCCGTAGGTGAATCCCATGATGAGGAATATCACCGTGTTGAAGAGATTGTTGACGAAGGAGGCGGCGGCCAGTTCGGGCGTGGAATGCTGTCCGACCATGATATTGTCGGCAAACCCGACGGCAATCATCCCGAGCTGTCCCACGAGTATGGGGATGCCCAGGATGATGATTTTCCTGTAATATGAGAGGTAGCGGTTCATTATCGGTATATCAGTGCCCGCTCGACATAAAGACGGTTACCGGCTGAGGCCGGGTTGCGGTCGGCGAGGTTCTCCATCGAGAGGGTGTGACGTCCCTGCGGGAGTCCGGTGATGAAGTAAAGATATGCGCGGTTGCCCTGATATTTGCCGGCCATGGTGACATAGTAGGTGTCGATATCGCGGTCATGACGGCCGTCGATGGATACTGATGCACGTGAGCCGTCGGTGTCCCAGCTGCCCAGAATGGCGATCCCGGTGCCGTCGAAGTCGATGTCGAGCCTGTCTCCCGGTTTGCTGGCCACGAGGTACGGGTCGCTGTCACCGTCGCCGTATGTGAACGGGGTCCAGTTGCCGGTGAACCGCATTGCCGGGTTTCTGTCGGCGACGGCGATTGTGCCGGCGATGCGCAGATTCTGGTGTCCGGGGCGGTATTCAGGTGCGGCGGGCTGTTGCGGACGTATGAAGAATGCCTCGTCGGTCACATGTCCTCCCGAGCGTGTGACACATTGTTCCATAAAGCCGAGGGTGACATCCACAGCTTTGTTCAGTGAATATTCCGTGTGGTCGAAAAACTCGTCGGCTATGGCGGGTATATGGGACTTGTAGATATCGGGGATGGCGTTGTAGCCGTATATGATTCCGAGTACGGCCGCGGCATTGGAGGTGTTGCAGTCCGTATCCTGGCCGCATCCGACGGCGATGTCCATGGTGCGTTTCCAGTCCCCCTGTCCGTATAGCAGTGCTGTGACGATGTAGGCTCCGTTGAGTTTGGCGTCGATATTGAACGGGAGGTAGGGGGTACATATGTCATAGGGTGCGTACTTGTCGTTCAGCATATGCCATGTGGCGGTCCAGTCACCGGGGTTCTTGCGGTGACATTCGATGACATCGTTGATGGCGAGGGCATAGCCGCTTTCGGCAGGTATGGCGCCGAGTGCCTTTGTCACGATCGAATCTATGTCGGCACATCCGTAGGCGAGGGTATGCAGCGCGCTTACATACATGCCTGCATATAACCCGTCGCCGGCCGACATTATGGCTCCGACGCGTGCGCACAGAGAGTCGGAAGAGGCCGGCATGAGCGGATTGATGAAGCCTATGAAGTCACATTCTATCTGGAAATCGATATCGTCACAATGTATGTTGTTTGCTGGTGTGGATATCTCGTCGCCGCGCAGTCCGTCAAGATAGTTCTTGCGCCCCTGCAGGTTGGCATGGCATAGTGAGAATCCGGCGTAGGCGAAGTCGTGGGCCAGAGAGTCGACAGGGGCGTCAAGCCCGAGCCGTTCGAGGGTGGACATGAAACACATCTGTCCGTAGATGTCGTCCTCAAGAAGCGATGCTGTGACCTTCTCGGGGGTCCATAGTATAGAGTCGGTGTACATACGGTCGTTGCAGGCGAACTCCATGGGGCGGCCGTACATGACGCCGATCATTTTGCCGGCCCATGCTCCACGCACTTTGTCTGCCATGGTGTCGCGTGAAATCTCTACAAGTCGGTCACCGCCGGTGGCGGTGCAGCCTGCGAGCAGCAGTGAGGCGCAGGCGATGCTGATGAATCTGTTATGCATGATATAAGTGGTAAGATGTTTCAGATTGCAAAGATAAGCATAAGCCGAGCGCAAATCAAATTTATTACCATCTGTATTAAAAGTTAAGCGCAGATTATATTTGGCCATCCGGAGGGGGGTGAATAGAAGCGCAGATTTCGCAGATTAAAAGGACCATCCGGATTATAAATTAACCGCAAATTACGCAAAATTTTTAATCATTATAATGCTTAGATCAATTAGATCTATCTGCGCCTTAATCTTTTTGTGTAATTTGCGACTGTCGTTCAGCTTTAATCATAGAACTGATTTAAACTTATAATACTTTAGGAGCTAAGTGTAGAAAAATTTTTGCGTAATTTGCGTAATCTGCGGTTGAATATCCAAACAACCGGACGGTCTCCTTTTAATCTGCGAAATCTGCGCTTCTATTCCCCCCCCGGATGGCTAAATCTAATCTGCGCTTAGAAGAGGGGACGGCAAACTTTATCAGTACCGAGAGTGTTAGAGTAGTATCAACTGTTTGTTTCATGAGAGCGATAACTATGAAGAGATATGCGCTGGCTGTAGTGGCTGTGTGTGCCGTAGTACTTGACGGTGCGGCGCAGAGTGTCGACAGGTCGATGAGAACCATGACTCCCGAGGAGATCTCGCAGGCCGAGATGAAGCAGGGCCACAAGGTGGTCTTTGTGGGTGATGGCGAGCAGGCGTCTCAGGACTCGGTGATGCGTATGATCAACATGTTTTACCTCGACCAGTTCCATCACTTCAAGGATCCGCAGGCCCCATATTTCCTGTTGATGAGCAAGGATGCCAATCTGTCGATGGGAGTCGGCGGCGCCGTCAGGATGAGAGGATGGGCCGATTTTGACGGGTCTGTCCCGGTCAATGGCTTTTGTCCTTACCTCATTCCGGTGCCGTCCGATCCGGCGCAGAGACGCCGCATAGGAGGAACGCCGGCAGGCACTTCTCTGTTTTTCAGGGTTATAGGGTTTAATACGGTGGTCAGGAACTTTAATGCCTATATACAGTGTGACTTCTCTGGCCCCGACAATGTCGGCTTCAGGCTCAAGAAAGCATATGTGACTATGCATGACTGGACCGTCGGCTATGCAACCACGACATTTTCTGATCCTTCGGCCGAGACTCCTACGATAGACGGTGCCGGACCTAACGGCAAGGCGTCGCGTACGTCGATGCTTGTCCGGTGGATGCATTCGTTCTCTCCACGGTGGTCGATGGCGGCATCGGTCGAGATGCCGTCGAGTCAGGTCGATGCCGATGGCGTGGAGACAAAGCGGCTGTCAGACTGGATGCCCGACTATGTGGTGTTCGGACAGTATGGCTGGAGTCACGACCAGCATGTGAGGCTGAGCGGTATGCTCAGGGTATTGCCCTACCGGGACCTTGTGGCCGGCGTGAACCGTAACGTGGTGGGCTGGGGCGTTCAGGCGAGTGCTGTGGTGAGACCTGTCAACAGGATGGCACTGTACGGGATCCTGAACACCGGCCAGGGGTACTGCAGCTATATGGGTGATCTGTCTATAGGTAACTACGACCTGGTGTCGACGGGCGACGATCCGGGCCGCATGCATGCTCCTATGGCCCTTGGAGCATCGGTGGGTATGAAGTATAATTTCAGGTATAATCTGTATAGCTGTGTCGCATACGGGCAGGCGAGGTATTACAACAGCCACAGCCAGCTGATACCGGCCGATTACAAGCGAGGCCGGTATCTGGCGGCTAATCTTTTCTGGGAGATGACGCCCCGGTTGCAGGTCGGGGTAGAGTATCTGTGGGGGCAGCGCACCGACTTTGACGGCGGACACAATCATGCCAACCGCGTCGATGCGCTGTTTCAGTTCGCTTTCTGAGGATATACGTAGGGTTATTTTACCGCGGCATCGGTCAGAGGCCAGTCCATCATGGTCGATATGTAGGGTATGAGGAGCATGGCCATCTTGCGTTGTCCGTTGTAGTTGGGATGCCATACGGCTCCGCGGTCGGTAGTGGCGTTGATGTAGTCCTGCGGCATGCGTATTATGCGGATATCGTGTCCGGGATGACGGGCTGCGGCTTCGTCATAATAGCTCTCCACAGGTGCGGATATAGCATAAGGTATGACACACAGAATCTTGATGTCTGAGCCGTAACGGTCAATGATGGTGCCGAGGATCTCGCTGTAGGCGCCGACAAACTCTGAACGGTAAGGATGGGGTTCGGTCGAGAAATCGTTGGCTCCGAGGTTGATGATCACCAGGTCGGGACGATAGGCCGTGAATCCCCAGTGGTGAAGAGTGTCCTCGTCAAGGGTCTGTCTGTATTTGCGGCGCATGGATCCCTCTTTTGATATGCGTAGCGGGTCGCCATAGTTGCGTACGGCACCGCGGCCCGAGTGGGCTATGATGGCATAGTCGGCGTCGAAGTATCGTGGTATGATGGTGGAATAGGCCAGATTGCAGTTTTCGTTCTCGGGAGTGAAAGGTTCTGAACGGTCAAGGCCTTCGGTGCCGAATCCGGCCGAGAGCGAGTTGCCTATTATCTCGATGAAGCGTGATCGCGGCTGTGTTGCAGTCAGCGAACCTCCCCGTGGCAGGATGAATTCGTGGAATGTGGTCATTCCGGTTTCACCCTCGGTGCGTTTTCTGATGGAGATATCGTGTATGCCCCTTGGAAGATCTCTGACTACCGTGACTACGGTATCTTTGCCGGCGGCTTTGAATTTGCCGGCGGGCTTACCGTCGACAGTGACGTCGAAGTAGCTTTTGCGTGAGTCGCTGAGTCTCAGCCTGAGCTCACGGCCGTCAAGGCGGGTTTCTGCATAAGTCCCGCTCCAGTCAAAGCGTACGCTTCCGTCTTCGGGCTGTGTCAGGGTGCGTCCTACGATGCGGACGGCCGAAGTGTCGTTGGCGGGATAAGTCTTGGTCTTCGGTGCGGCGGCCTGCAGGCTTAAGCCGGTACTTAAAAGCAACAGTGTGAAAAATGCTATGGTTCTCATGTTGTTGTATGATATAATTATTAAATGTATCGCAAAGGTAATAAATTTATCCGTATCTTTGACTACGTCCAGGATACTTTCGCTCGGAAAAGTTCAGGCAGGCTTGCCCTTTTCTCTCGACTTATCCGTATCTTTGGCTTCGCCCAAGATACTCACGCTCAATAAAACCCAAACAAGTTTGGTTTTATATTCGACTTATTCGTATCTTTGACTTCGTCTCAGATACTCACGCTCGGCAAATTCAAAATAAATTTTGATTTGCTCTCGGCTTATCCGTATCTTTGTACAATCATGGATATTATTACTTCGGAGAATATACTGGCTGTAGGGTCAGTGCTGTTGATTGCGGGAGTTATGGCCGGCAAGATGAGCTATAGGGTCGGTCTGCCGCTGCTGCTCGTGTTCCTGCTGGTGGGAATGGGTTTCGGAAGTGACGGCCTGGGTATTCATTTCAATGATATGGGAACGGCCCAGTTTGTCGGTATGGTCGCGCTCTGTGTGATTCTGTTCTCGGGTGGTCTGTCGACGCGTTACAGGGCGATCAGGCCTGTGATAATGCCCGGGCTGGTGCTGTCGACGGTCGGAGTGTGTCTTACGGCTCTGTTCACGGGGCTGTTCATTTGGTGGCTGTCAGGGATGGCCTGGACAAATATCCACTTCGCTCTGTTGCCGTCTCTGTTGCTGGCCGCCACGATGTCGTCGACCGACTCGGCTTCTGTATTCGGAATCTTAGGAGGCAGACGCGTCGGTCTGAAATATAATCTGCGGCCTATGCTTGAGCTGGAGAGCGGTTCGAACGATCCTATGGCCTATATGCTTACGATCGTGCTTATAACTGCTCTGACGCCCGGAGGCGAGGTGAGCGCGGGCGGTATACTGTTACAGCTGTTACTGCAGTTCGGTGTCGGAGCCGCCATGGGTTTCGTTATGGGGTATGGCACGCGATGGCTGGCGCGTGCTTATATGAAAATGTGTCGCAGGCAGGGTGGCGAGGATGTCTCGCAGTCGACAGCGATGCTTACAATACTCATTCTGGGATCGGTTTTCCTGACTTTCTCGCTTACGACCGATCTGCAGGGCAATGGTTACCTTGCGGTATATGTACTTGGTATATATCTCGGTAATGCCGGACTTCCCAACAGGCGTGGCATTGTGAAATTTGTGGATGGGTTTACGTGGCTGTCTCAGATTGTTGTCTTTCTGATGCTTGGACTGCTGGTCAATCCGGCCGAGATGATCGATGTGGCGCCGGTGTCGCTTCTTATAGGCCTGTTTATGATCATAGCCGGCAGGCCGCTGAGTGTCATGCTGTCGTTGCTGCCTTTCAGGAGGATGGATGGCCGGAGCAAACTCTTTGTGTCATGGGTGGGTCTCAGAGGGGCAGTCCCGATCATCTTCGCGACCTATCCGGTGGTGGCCGGAGTGGAAGGCGCCGGGCAGATTTTCAATATTGTGTTTTTTGTGACTCTGCTGTCGCTTCTGGTTCAGGGACCTACGGTCATATATAGCGCGCGGAAGCTGGGGCTTACCGAAGAGGAGGAGTCTGACGGGGTCGATGACTTCGGCGTGGACCTTGCCGACAATCTGCCTACAAGTCTTCACACGGTGACTCTGACTGCCGGGATGCTGGCCGGAGGCAATACATTGAAAGATATCAGGCTTCCGGAGGGAACACTGGTTATGATGGTGAGACGTGGTGACAGCTATATTGTGCCGGACGGTCAGCGTAAGCTTCATCCCGGAGACCGTCTGTTGCTTATCAGGGAATCTGTTGGAAACCAGTGACCGGAATTATGCATATTTTCAGTTTGAAAATAATTTTTTGAAAAAAGCGGTGAAAAAGTTTGGAGATAAAAAAAAAGTGCGTACCTTTGCAACGCTTTAGGCGAGAAAGGGCGCTTAGCTCAGCTGGTTCAGAGCGTCTGCCTTACAAGCAGAGGGTC
>CAJUBL010000024.1 GCA_910584665.1 uncultured Muribaculaceae bacterium
AGACTGTTCCGATCTCCGACTCTGTCATTATGGAACCCCATAACTCCGTCATCGGAGACAGGAACAGTCTCGGACATGCTCTCTGAATCTTTCGTCCCGTTAAATTCAAACATACTCTTAAACTTATTACAAAATGTGAAATTCGGAACTGATGTAGATCTTATTTTTAACCTTCAGGTCTGTTTCCGAGTTAATTTGTAATAAGTTTAAATCAGTTCATTTACAAAAAAGTTCGGTAAAAAGTATTTTTGACCAATAAAATTAGGTGTTATGTTAATAAATGATTATATTTGAGCCTCGAATCTAATTATTAGAGAAATAATCAATTATTCACATTCTAAAACTAATTACATTATGGAAGAAAATGCACCTCAGGTAGTAGTTGTTGAAAAGAAGGGCAACGGAATGGGTACCGCCGGATTTGTTATCGCACTCCTCGGTCTTATCTTTTGCTGGCTTCCTGTTCTTAACTGGATCCTTTGGCTTCTTGGCCTCATATTCTCGATCGTAGGTATGTTCAAGCCTAAGAAAGGTCTTGCTATCGCCGGTCTTGTAATATCGTTCATCGGTATTATCGTTATCTGTGCCGTACTGGGTGCCGTAGCTGCGGCGATGTAATATACATTACGTATAATACGGGCGGGCAGGTTCACGTTCTGTGGATCTGCCCGCTTGATTTTACATCCATGTCATTGCTGGTATTTGGCCGAAAAGCATTAACTTTGTGGCTGAAAAAACGGATTTACACCATATGGCACAACCACAACAATTTGAAATGGTCGCAAAGACCTTTCAGGGGCTGGAAGAAATTCTGGCCGAAGAACTTCGTAATCTCGGCGCGTCAAATGTAGAACCCGGCAAGCGGATGGTTTCGTTCGAGGGTGATCTCGAGATGCTTTACAAGGCTAACTTCTGCTGTCGTACAGCTCTGCGTATATTGAAACCGATCTATAAATTCATTGCTTCAGATACCGATGCGCTCTACGAAATGGTCAAGGAGTATGACTGGAGCACGGTTCTCTCTCCAGAGAAGACTTTTTCGATTGACACTGTGACTTTCAGCGACGAGTTCACACATTCACGTTTTGTGACATACCGGGTTAAGGATGCTATCGTCGACTGGTTCACTGATCGCCTTGGCGAGGGGAAACGGCCGGGAGTACGCCTTCAGGACGCCGATGTGATGATCAACGTCCACATAGCCGATGACCGGGTGACGCTGTCGCTTGACTCTTCGGGTGAATCTCTTCACAAGCGAGGGTGGCGTGTTGCCCAGACAGAAGCTCCTATCAATGAGGTCCTTGCAGCCGGTATTATTCTCATGAGCGGCTGGCGTGGTGAAAAACCGTTTATAGATCCGATGTGCGGGTCGGGAACATTTCTTGTCGAGGCCGCTATGATCGCAGCCAATATCTATCCGGGTATCTATCGTAAAGGATTCGCTTTCGAGTCATGGCCTGATTTCGACCGTGAACTTCTCGACAAACTGTATGATGATGACTCTCAGGAACGGATTCCCGGGTTCCCGATTATCGGAGCTGACATGTCGCCCAAAGCCATCGACATTGCCACACGTAATGTCAAAAACGCAGGTATGGCAAAGTATATCGATTTGCATATCAAACCGTTGTCGCAGTGGAATGAGGCGCCTGCCGACGGTGTCATAGTGACTAATCCACCCTATGGAGAGCGTATAAGTACCGATGATATGGAGGGTCTGTATGAACTTATAGGCAATAAGCTCAAGTCGGTTTTCTCCGGTTATCATGCCTGGATCATAGGTTATCATATAGAACATTTCAATGCGATACACTTGTCACCGTCGGTCAAGGTACCGTTGCTTAACGGTTCCTTGGAATGTGAACTCAGGGAATATGTGATCTTTGAGGGTGATTATAAATCGTATCGTGAGGCCGGCAATAAACTTCACCGCGGCGACGAGCAGCCGGCAGGCGGCCGTCGGGAGAAGAAGCGCCGTCTGAGCGATCGCGAATGGGCCGGAGAAGCACGTCGCAAGGGATTCGGAGGAAAAGTGTCCCGTGAAGGTAATGGTCATGGTGACCGTCCCGACCGTCGTTTTAAAGATGGAGAGCGGGACAAGCGTCGTTCCCGCCGCTCTGACGAAGAACGTACGTCCAGTCGCTCTGATGATCACAGGACCGACCGGTATGGCCGTAAGCCTTTTGATGCCGAACCTAAGCCGGAACCGGAAAATCCGCTGTATAATCGTCGCAATCCCAAGGCTCTGTCGATGCTCAGGGGAAAAGTCCCGACACTTCCGCCTGCCGAGGGGCCTATAATGCGCCCCCGCCGCGGCTGGAAAAAGAAATAAGCAGTAAAATATCAATCACCAAATATCAATTACCAGTACATGAAAATCCTGTTGCTTGGCTCGGGCGGTCGCGAATCGGCCCTGGCATGGAAAATCTCTCAGAGTCCTATCACCGACGCTCTGTTCATAGCTCCCGGTAACGGCGGCACCGGTGCCTATGGAACAAATGTCAATATCAGGCCTACTGATTTTGAGTCTATTGATAAGTTTGTGAAAGACAATGCTATCGATATGATTGTCGTAGGAAATGAGGACCCTCTTGTCGCAGGTATATATGACTATTTCGAGTCAGATCCGGTGCTTGTTGTCGGTCCGTCAAAGGCTGGTGCGGCTCTCGAGGGGAGTAAGGATTTTGCCAAGGATTTCATGACACGTCACGGTATTCCTACGGCCCGTTACCGTAGTTTCACTGCCGGGACTATAGAGGAGGGATACCGTTTTCTGGAGACTCTCAGAGCACCTTATGTACTCAAGGCCGATGGCCTTGCCGCAGGTAAGGGTGTGCTTATCATAGATTCGCTCGATGAGGCCAGACGGTCGCTCCGGGAAATGCTTGACGGAATGTTCGGCAATGCATCGGCCACTGTGGTTGTCGAAGAGTTTCTCAGCGGTATCGAGTGTTCGGTATTTGTGCTTACCGACGGTAATGGCGGCTACCGTGTGTTGCCGGTAGCTAAAGACTACAAGCGAATAGGAGAGGGTGATACGGGCCTTAATACCGGTGGGATGGGTGCGGTATCGCCGGTTCCGTTTGCCGATGACGTATTTATGGCCAAGGTTACCGAGCGTATTATCGAACCGACGGTAAAAGGTCTTATTGCAGACGGTATTACCTATCGCGGATTCATATTTCTGGGGCTGATCAGTGTCGGTGGCGAGCCTATGGTGATAGAGTATAACGTGCGTATGGGCGACCCGGAGACCGAGGTTGTGATGCTTCGTACTGACAGTGACATTGTGGAACTCATGCAGGCGGCCGCCAAAGGCGATCTCGGTGATCTTGAACTCAGACACGATCCTCGCACAGCTGTTACGGTGATGATGGTGTCGGGCGGATATCCGGGTCCGTACCCCAAAGGTAAAATTATTACCGGTACTGATAAGGTTGCCGACACGATATTGTTCCATGCCGGTACAGCCGTTGATGACGGACGTCTTGTGACTTCCGGAGGACGTGTGATAGCGGCCAGTTCCTACGGCTCGTCTATAGCCGATGCGCTTGAACGCAGTTTCAGGGCTGTAGGTGAGGTGGATTTTGAAGGTAAATACTATCGCCGGGACATAGGCCGGGACCTGATGGCTCTTTAATACTGCAGCTGATGGCGGCCCGTGACATAACCCGTGTGTTACACTCGCGTACGGGAGGCAATATCGTTATTGCGGCATCTGTGGCCGCTATCGTGGTTGCCTGGTATGCCGGTGCTCCAATGTATCCGGGTGAGAGTATTGTCTGCGGATGGTCCGGGCTGTTACTCGGTCTGGTATTCACTGCCATGACTGCGGTCGTGCTGCAGCTTGTCAACAAGCGGTTTAACATGGTAAGGAGCGATACCGCCCTTACTCCGGTTCTGTTCATGACAATGATTGTATCACTGCCGCCGCTCGGGTATTCATTTGGCGACGGCAATGTGCTGGCGCTGGCTATGACGGCAGGAGCCATGATGCTTTTCTCCACATATGCCGATCCTGCGATGCGCAGGCGTGTGTTCCTGCTTTTCTGTATCGTAAGCGCTCTGGGCATGACGTGTGTAGTGTATTTTTACTACCTGCCTGTGTTGCTTGTGGGATGTGCCCAGATGAGACTTCTCAGCCTCAGGACCGTTCTTGCGGCACTTCTGGGTATAATAACTCCGCCGTGGATTGTTATAGGCGGCGGCCTGGTATCGCCGGACGACATCGATATGCCGGGCTTATCGGTCCCCTCGATGCAGGTCGACAGTCCTGTTACCGTCACCATTCTTGCGGTTGCTGCTTTCACCATTATCATGGGGGTTGCCTTTACCTGTGCGAATCTGATCAAGGTCTACAGCTATAATTCCCGTACAAGAGCCATGAACGGTTATTACAGTCTGTTGTTTCTTGCTACTGTACTGCTGACTCTTATCGATTTCAATAATCTGTCGCTTTACCTGCCTTTGCTCATGGCTATGGTCGGCTACCAGGCGTGCCATTTCTGGGCTATACGTTCGGCATCGCCCCGCAGCTGGATAGGCATAGTGCTGTTCATGGCGGTGTACTGGGGCATATACATATGGTACACATGGTTTATCAAAGACCTCGCGTTATAGCCGATAGTAATATTCCATTCCTTGATATCCTGTTGGGCAACGAAGTGGAGTTGTTTCTGTTGTCTCCGGAGGAAATCACGCCGTGCGTGATGAGAAACGCTGACGCACTTATCACCCGCACCCGCACCCGTGCCGATGCCGCTCTGCTTGAAGGATCGCGTTGCTCTATGGTGGCTACCGCTACTATAGGTACGGATCATATTGACTTTGATTATTGCCGGTCGCACGGTATCGAGGTGGTGAGCGCGCCGGGATGTAATGCGCCGGCAGTAGCGCAATATGTGTGGGCATCGATTCTCACACTTATGTCCGGTGCGGATCCGGCCGGTGTCACGGTGGGAGTGGTCGGGGCAGGTCATGTGGGCAGTATTGTCGAGCGTTGGGGCTGCTCGATGGGATACCGTATGATGGTTTGTGATCCTCCGCGGGCCGAACGTGAGGGGACGGGGATATTTGTCGGACTTGCCACGATAGCGCGTGAATGTGACGTGATAACTTTCCACACTCCGCATATAAAGGGCGGACTATATCCGACCCATCATCTTGCTGACCGGACTTTTTTTGACGCTCTTGACCGGCATCCGGTCATTATCAACAGTGCACGCGGTCCCATTGTGGATACTCCCGCGTTGCTGTGTGCGCTCGATGAAGGAAAAGTGTCACATGCGGTAATCGACTGCTGGGAAGGGGAGCCGGATATCAGTCTCGATCTTCTCGGCAAGGCCGACATTGCGACTCCTCACATTGCCGGATATTCGCTTGCCGGCAAGACAAGGGCTTCGATAGCTGTGGCCAGGGCTGTCGCTGACCATTTCGGTCTGCCGTATAATGCCGGTGCTGTAGAAGAGCCGTCTCCAGCACCGGAGTGGGTAACTCCCGACATGATAGTGGCAAGTTACAATCCCGTCGCTGATACTGTGAAGCTGAAAGCTGATCCGTCCGACTTCGAACTCCAGCGTAACTGCTATCCTCTGCGACCGGAGGTCTGACACCGGTTTTATTTTTAGCGCATATCGATTTTGGCCATCCGGAAGAGGATTCAAATCGCAGATTACGCAGATTAAAGGTGCCATTCGGATATAAAATCAACCGCAAATTACGCGAATTACGCAAATTATAGTAAAGAAATACCGGAGAACCGCGGGTAGATCGAAAACCGCGATTTCACCCTAAAAAAAATTGCGTAATTTGCGGTTAATAAAAACATCCCGGATGGCCCCCTTTAATCTGCGAAATCTGCGCTTTAATTCAGATGTGTGTTTTGATTTCTCTCGACTTATCCGTATCTTTGGCTTCGCCCAGGATACTCACGCTCAATAAAACCCAAACAAGTTTGGTTTTATATTCGACTTATTCGTATCTTTGTGGTGTATGGGACGATTACTCTCAATTGACTATGGACGGCGACGTACCGGAATCGCTGTTACCGACCCGTTGCAGATCATTGCATCGGGTCTTACAACCGTACCAACCCACACGCTCTTCGATTTCCTTAAGGGATATACTGCCCGTGAGAAGGTGGATGCATTTGTCGTGGGGCTTCCTACCGATATGCGGGGTAACGAGTCGGAGTCGATGCGTTATATAAAACCGGCTGTAACACGCCTGCAAAAGGAATTTCCTGATATCCGCGTTGTGTGGTATGACGAGCGTTTCACCTCTGTGCTGGCTCATCGTGCTATGATAGACGGCGGCATGAAGAAGAGTGACAGGCGTGTAAAGGGTGTAGTCGATGAGATCTCGGCCACTATACTGTTGAACGATTATCTACAAAGCAATCAAGCAAGATGAAACTGCCTGTATATCTTTACGGACATCCGGTGCTGAGGGCTGTTGCCGCCGACGCGGACCCTACGGCACCCGAGCTTAAGAAGCTCGTTGACGATATGTTTGAGACAATGTATGCCTCGGAGGGAGTGGGACTCGCCGCACCGCAGATAGGGCGCAGTGAGCGCATAGTTGTGATCGATGCCGACCCGGTGGCCGAGACATTTCCGGAGTGTAAGGGGCGCCGGCTGGTGCTTGTAAATCCTGATGTAGAAGTGCTTGACGGCGAAAAGGTGACTCGTAGTGAGGGATGCCTCAGCCTGCCGGGTCTCAGTGAGAACGTGACCCGTGTAGAGCACATACGTCTTACCTGGGATGATCCTGACGGGGTGGAGCACAGCGAGGAGATAAGCGGTTTTCTGGCCCGTATAGTGCAACACGAGTGTGATCACCTCGAGGGAAAGATGTATATCGACCATGTTTCGGCCATACGCCGACAGCTTCTGCGCGGCAAGCTGAACAATATCGTAGAGGGACGCATACGTTGCGAATATCCGGTAAAATATGCCCCCCGCAAGCGCAGATAAAACGTAACATACAAAATACATAATCGGTAATTCATAAACATTAATTCCATAAATGGCTGACGATAAGAAAGTAATATTCTCAATGGTGGGTGTGAGCAAGATCTATCCACCCCAGAAGCAAGTGCTCAAGAACATATACCTGTCGTTCTTCTACGGCGCCAAGATCGGAATTATCGGTCTTAACGGTTCAGGTAAGTCTTCATTGCTTAAGATCATTGCCGGTATAGACAAGAGCTATCAGGGTGAGGTTGTATGGGCTCCGGGTTACACCGTCGGCTATCTGGAACAGGAGCCTGTGCTTGATCCCCGGAAGACGGTCATAGAGGTAGTGCGTGAGGGTGTGCAGCCTATCATGGATCTGCTGGCCGAGTTTGACAAGGTCAATGAGGCTTTCGCCGATCCGGATGCCGACTTTGACGCTCTGCTGGCACGCCAGGCCGAACTGCAGGACAAACTCGACGCTGCTGATGCCTGGAATATAGATTCCAGACTCGAGCGTGCGATGGACGCGTTACAGTGTCCGCCCGACGATCAGCCTGTCGAAACCCTTTCCGGCGGTGAGCGCCGTCGTGTGGCTCTGTGCCGTCTGCTGTTGAGGCAGCCCGATGTGCTTCTGCTTGACGAGCCTACCAACCATCTTGACGCCGAGTCGATCGACTGGCTCGAGCAGCATCTCCAGCAATATCCGGGTACTGTCATCGCTATCACTCACGACCGTTATTTCCTTGATCATGTGGCCGGCTGGATTCTTGAACTCGACCGTGGAGAAGGGATACCATGGAAAGGTAATTACTCGTCGTGGCTTGACCAGAAGACAAAACGTATGGCCCAGGAGGAGAAGCAGGCCAGCAAGCGGCGTAAGACCCTGGAGCGTGAGCTCGAATGGGTTCGTATGGCTCCCAAGGCCCGTCAGGCAAAAGGTAAAGCCCGTCTGTCAAGTTATGACCGTCTTCTCAATGAGGATCAGAAGCAGAAGGAGGAACGTCTTGAGATATTCATTCCAAACGGTCCGAGACTCGGCAATAAGGTGATCGAGGCTTCCGGACTCGCCAAAGCTTATGGCAAAAAACAGCTGTTCAGAGACCTCAGTTTCGCTCTGCCGCCTAACGGTATTGTGGGTGTCATCGGTCCTAACGGTGCCGGTAAGACCACTCTGTTCCGTCTTATAATGGGGCAGGAGACCCCTGATGCCGGAACTTTCGATGTCGGTGAGACAGTGAAGATAGCCTATGTCGACCAGCGTCACCACGATCTGCTTCCGGAGCGTTCTGTATATGAGGTTATCTCGCAGGGTGTCGAGTCGTTCAGGATGGGTGGCCGTGACATCAATGCACGTGCATACCTGAGTAAGTTCAACTTCGCCGGTGCCGATCAGGAAAAGAAGATCGGAGTGCTGTCGGGCGGTGAGCGTAATCGTCTCCATCTGGCTATGGCACTCAAGGAGGAAGGCAATGTATTGCTTCTTGATGAACCTACCAATGATATAGATGTCAATACATTAAGAGCACTTGAGGAAGGTCTTGACGATTTTGCGGGATGTGCTGTGGTCGTAAGCCATGACCGTTGGTTCCTGGACCGTATATGCACACATATCCTGTCGTTCGAGGGTGATGGCAATGTCGTCTTCTATGAGGGTTCATACAGTGACTATGAAGACTATAAGCGTGAGCATAACGGAGGCAGGGAGTTGCCTCGCAGGCGCTACCGTAAGCTTATGGAATGATTACCTTTGAAAGTATAAGCATATGAGACACATTCT
Organism: uncultured Muribaculaceae bacterium; assembly: GCA_910584665.1. GTDB lineage: Bacteria > Bacteroidota > Bacteroidia > Bacteroidales > Muribaculaceae > JAAVFS01. The sequence goes on from CAJUBL010000024.1 coordinate 8,734, forward strand.
CTGGATTGCGGCTCTGGGAGCCCTGACCGTATCCTGTACCTCCAACGGCAGGCTGCGGCAGTATATAGAAGACAATAACATGAAACTGGCCGGGCAGCAGGTAGGACCGGGGATGTGGTGTGACGGAATGACCGTAGACCGTGATACGGTGATAATTACATATAGCTTGCCTGAGATCGAGGCGTCGGCTGCCGAACTTGCTGACTGGGATAATATCACCTGCCGGCACAGGCAGCTCTTCCTCGAGGGACTGGGTAATGACAAGAGCAACGATACAGAGGGTTCGAAGATACTGACTGATGCCGGGGTCTATATGAAGGGTGTGTTCAGGTATGCCAATGCGTCGGTCAGTGTGATGGTTACACCTGATGAACTTGCCAGGGTGCTTAAATGAAACACATACTTGTTGTAGATGACGAGGATACGCTCTGTGAGGCTGTCCGGTTTTACCTTGAATCCGAGGGTTTCCGGGTCGATATAGCTCATAGTGCCGAGGAGGTGCTGGCACTCGGGTTGTCCTGTTATGACCTGCTGTTGCTGGATATAATGATGGGTGAGATCTCGGGTATGCAGCTGGCGCGTATTCTCAGATCGAGGCCGGATACGGCCTCTCTTCCTATCATCTTCTGTACTGCGCGTGATGATGAGGATGATATGGTCAGGGGGCTTGATCTCGGTGCCGACGACTATATAACAAAGCCTTATTCGATGCGTAATCTTCTGGCGCGTGTCCGTACGGTGCTGAGGCGTGCGGGTTCGGCACAGTCCGGAACCGGTGTACAGGATGTCGTATCCTATGGAACATTATCGGTATTCACCGACCGCAAGGTTGTTGTCATCGATGGCGAGGAGGTCAGGTTTCCCCGCAAGGAGTATGAGATATTGCTTAAGATGCTGTCCAATCCCGGGCGTATATTCTCGCGTGAGGAATTATTGTCCCAGATATGGCCCGATGAGGTTGTGGTAGTTGACCGTGTGGTCGATGTCAATATAACCCGTATACGTCAGAAACTCGGTCGGTATGGCAGGAATATTGTGACACGTTCGGGCTATGGTTATGGCTTTGTCGGGTAAGTTAAGCTATCCTGTCAGGCTGTTTATATGGCTGTTGGGATATTCGCTGTTGCTGGTGGTGTGTTTTGTCCTGTTTCAGTATCACCGTGAGAAGGCATTCAAGATCGGGGAGCTTAACTCGCGTCTGCAGATGCTCAATAGTCTTGTTCTCGACCGTCTTGATGCCGGTGAGAGTGTCGGTTCCTGTCGTGATATTGTGCGGTTACCCGGGCTTGATGATCTCCGCCTGAGCATAATTGACGAGAATGGTAATGTGCTTTATGATAATACCCTTGATTCTATTCCTGGCAGCAATCACCGGAACCGTACGGAGATACGTGATGCTCTCAGGTATGGTGACGGATATACAGTGAGACGTCACAGTGAAAGCACGGGACTGGTATATTTCTATTCGGCTACCAGAGGTATAGACGGTACGGTGGTGCGTACGGCTGTGCCTTATACGCTCTCTCACAGCGATCTGCTTAAGGCTGACTACGGATTTCTGTGGATAATGGGGATTATCACTTTTGTCATGTGTATTCTGGGATATATAGCCACGCGGCGCGTAGGGCAGCATATCACCCGTCTCACGCTCTTTGCCCGCAGAGCGGAACGTGGAGAGCGTATATATGATACCGAGCCGTTCCCTCACGACGAGCTTGGGGAAATATCCAATAATATAGTAAGACTTTATGTCAAGTTCCAGCAGGCCAATGCCGAGCGTGACAGAGAACATCGTGCCGCCATGCGTGAACAGCATGAGAAAGAGCGTATCAAGAAGCAGCTTACCAACAATATCAATCATGAGCTAAAGACGCCGGTCGCCGCTATGCAGGCATGTCTGGAGACATTGCTGGAACATCCCGATATGGATGAGAAAAGGCGTCGTGACTTCCTGTCGCGTTGTCTTGCCAGTAACGGCAGGCTCCGTAATCTCCTGGATGACGTGTCGTTGATAACACGTATGGATGACGGCGGGACTGCTATTGTCAGAGAACGTCTTGACATTATGAAAATTATAGCCGAAGTTGTGGCGGAGTGTGAGCCTATGGCGGAGATCGAAGGGATGGAGATAAGAAATCACATTGACCGTCAGCTGGAGTCGGAAGGGAACCCGCTGTTACTGGCATCTGTATTCAGAAATCTTATTGTGAATGCTGTGACTTATAGCGGAGGCACCATGATAGAACTGAGACTTCTCGGCGTGCATGACGGCATGGCTGTGATAAGAGTGGCTGATGATGGAACGGGAGTCGGTGCCGAGCATCTGGACCGTCTCTTCGAACGTTTCTACCGTGTGGACAAGGGAAGATCGCGGGCCAGGGGTGGTACAGGTCTTGGCCTTGCTATAGTGAAGAACGCCATACTGATGCATGGCGGCACTGTAACGGCGGTCAACCGCATACCTCACGGTCTGGAATTCAATATAACGCTTCCTCTGCTGTCTGTTTAAAGTGATACAAAATGGATACGGTGACAAAATGTGATCTCCGGAGTGATTCTGTCCGACATTTATTTGCGGCCGAAGTCGGCCGGGATTTCCCCCCAGTTATCTGTATCCCACTTTAGTACGGGGTTGAGTATCTCATGTGTCCTGACCCATGTGTCGGCGCGTTCCAGCAATTCGAAGATGCGTGTATTGTTCTGAGTGCGGGTTAATGCCGATTTGTGACCTCTGCGTCGTAGCCATGCCTGTGCCGTACGGCTGTCGGAGTATACCGGTGTGAGATGGTCTCCCTGCCTGTCGAGCAGAGCGAGGGCGTGTACCAGGGCAAGATATTCTCCTATGTTGTTGGTGCCGTCGGCAAGCGGACCCATATGGAACACTTCCTCGCCGGTAGCTACTTTGACACAGCGGTATTCCATGGGACCGGGATTTCTGGCGCATGCGCCGTCCACAGCCAGTGCGTCTTTTCTTATCTCCGGGATGGCGTCATAGTTTACAGGCGCCGCCGGGTGTGTGAATATCCGGCGTAATATACCGATATATTCGTCAGGGTTGCCGCGGTAGGCGCTGATGGCGGCTGTCTGGGAATCGAAACTTTTGAAACGTGCGCCTTTGAAGCCTGTTATCTGTTGTTGAGCATCTTCCCAGTTGTCAAACACACCGGTGTCCCAGCCGGCCCATACTACATAATATTTTTTCTTTGTCTGGCTCATGAAAGCTGTATGAAGAGAGCTAAATCGGTTGGACGGCATCCCGCTATGCGGGCAGTTTCCGGATTGACAACATGACCGCTGAATGTGAGCGTGGCACGCTGAAGACCCGGGGTAAGCCTGAGGGCGTTGTTCATGCCCTCGCAGGTCACGATCTCCTGGAGCATGGTTATGAATGTATTGCTGAGAGCCATCGCGGCTGTGCGCGGCACCGCGCTTCCGGCGTTTATATAGCACACCCGGTAGCCTTCGATAGAGTTGTCACAGCTGCGTGCAACAGCCAGATCTATGGTGGGCAGTGACGGAAAGGTGGTGCCGGGAGAGTCGGATATGTCGAATGTTATCACACCGTTTTTCATGAGTCGGACACGTTCACTGTCAATGACTTCATAGCGGTTCATGGAGGTGACGATAACGACGTCGGCACTGCGCAGTGCGTTGTCGAGCACGTGAGGGTGTGGAACCGATCCTGCTACCCCGGGGCCGAGTTTCGTAAGGGCCGAGCGCAGGCGGTAGGTATCATTGTCAAACATACGCACCTGGGCTCCGAGACCGATGGCCGACATGGCGGCGGCGCAGGCGGCGATACCGCTTCCGATTATCATCACTTCGCATGGTACAATTCCGGCTACACCGCCCAGAAGTATACCCTTTCCACGCAGGGCATCGGCCAGTAGGGATGCTGAAGTGGCGAGAGCGGCACGTCCGTCGATCTCGCTTAGGATATCTGCGAATGGGGCATATACCTCGTGTTCTCTTATGAGATCAACGGCAATGGTCATTATACCGCGTCCCACGAGTGCATCGACAAGCGGTCTGGTAAACGGTGCTCCCGAGTGTAACAGAGTCAGCAGCATGGCTCCGCGGCGCATGTGGGATACATCCGATACCGAGAGGGGCGCCATGTGTATGACTATATCGCACTGCAGTGCGGCATTGCGGTCGACTATGGCGGCACCGTGGCGCGAGTAGCGGTTGTCGGTATAGTGTATGACATCTGCGGCACCGCTCTCCATCCTGACTGTGAAACCTCGTTCCACGAGGATATTGACAGCCTCGGGAGTGAGAGGAAACCGACGTTCGGCGGGTGATGCGCTACGTGGCAGACCTATTGTGAAACGTTGGCGGGAGGTTGCTGTCGCTGCCTCCTGTTCCTGTGGTGTTGCTTGGCTCATTGCGGTAAATGAATGGTTGATACGGTGCATCAGTCGGGAACATCACCGGTAATGAAGTTCCTTATGAAGCGTGTGGAGCTTTCGTGTATCTGGTCGGCTGATTCCAGACGGGATGAATCGAATCGGGCTGCGGCTCGGGTATAGTAGGGACGGCGTTCCTCCAGAGCGTCTGTTATGAACTCTTTGAGTTCATTGTCATTGAGATGCGCTATCAGCGGACGCGTTTCCCGCCCTTCCGAGAGCCTGCGGTGCAGTACATTGAGAGAGGTCTCGAGATATACCGTTATACCGCTGTCGAGCATTATTTCGAGGAGCCCCGGCTGGCAGGGGGTACCACCGCCTGTGGCCACTATGACATCGGTCATACGTGACACTTTGAGGAGAGCGTCGCGTTCGGCCTGTCTGAAGTACGCCTCGCCATGTTTTTCGAAGATCTGTCTTACGGTCAGTCCTTCGCATTCCTCAATGAACTCGTCGAGATCGATAAGCGGTATGGATACACGCCGGGCTACGGCACGGCCCAGAGTGGTCTTGCCGCAGCCCATGTATCCGATGAGGTATATAGGTCTCACTGTGAGTTATTTCCTGTCGGCCTGCTGTCTGAGCAGGTCGCGTATCTCTGTAAGCAGAACTTCTTCCTTACCCGGTGCAGGGGGCGCGGCTGGAGTTTCTTCTTCTTTCTTTTTGAATTTCATCATGATGCGTATAGCGACGAATATACAGAATGCGATTATGATAAAGTCGACAATATTCTGTATGAACATGCCGTAGTTGAATGTGAGAGCTTCTTTTATAACATTGCCCTCCGGATCGAGTTCGGCGCCTCGCAGGGTGGCTTTGAGTCCGGAGAATGTCGCGCTTCCGGTGGCTATGCTTACCAGCGGCATGATGATGTCGTTGACCAGTGATGTCACGATCTTTCCGAATGCGCCGCCGATGATCACACCGACTGCCATGTCAATGACATTGCCCCTCATGGCGAATGCCTTGAAATCGTTAAGAAATTTTCCCATAGGAGTTTAATTTAATTTTATTACTAAAATATAATCGTATGTTCTGTAGGGTTCAGACATACTCTAAACCATATCAGGTGAGAGAAAGTTTGAATTCTTTCATCATTCTGGCTACTTTGGGGTATTCTTCGGCCAGGTATCTTATTATCTCGCGTTCGCTCCATGTCGACGGACTTGATGGCCCCTGATTGATAAGTATTTCGAAAGCTATAAGATCGTTGTTGAGACTGTTGTGTATTACTTCGAGCAATTCGGTCATCACTCCTTCGAGCAACTCTTTCTGGCCTGGATTCTCAACGGTCACGGTGTATAGATACGGGACCGAACCGTGGGGGACAGGTCTGCTTGCACGCATGGTGTTGACCAGTATGTGCTGGGTAGGTTTCGATGCCATGAAACTTTCCCAGACATCCTTAAGCTGGCCGGGAGTGTAGTCGGCGGTGCGTTTCGGGATATCGTTCCTTACCTGAGGCTCGCCGGCTGTCTTTTGGTGAAGAGTCGCCTCCGGATTGCGTATACTTATGGTGTGAGGTATTGTAAGAGGCTTCAGGCGTCCGGTCGATGCCGGGGCCGGTGGTGGAGGCGGAGGAGGAACGGCAGTTCCTGTGGAAGGTGCGGTTGTCTGACCGACAGGTGATTGCGGTGAAGCGGTCGGTCGGGGTTCGGGCTGTATGGCCCGGGGTGTGGCGGGCAGCGAAGTCTCGCGTGGAGCGGCAGGCTGCAAAGGTTGCAACAGCCCCTCTCCGTCGCCACTAAAGATGGGGGAGGGGCTTAGTAGTTGGCACAGTCTGATGAGAAGCAGCTCGACAAGGAATGTTTTTCCGGTAGCCTGGCGGTAGTTGAGATCCGCGTCATTGCATAGGCTCATGGCCTGGTACAGGAATGTCGGGGTGCATCGGGATGCCTGTTCCGACATGAGCTGTAAGGTGGCTTCGTCAGTGTCGAGCAACACGCGTGTAGACTCCTCGCGTGACACCATGAGGTCGCGCAGGTAGGCGGCAAGGCCGTTGATGAAGGCATGTGAGTCAAAGCCGTGGTCACGTATCTCCTTGTAAATGAGCAATGCTCCGGGCACATCCTGACTGACGAAACAATCGACCAGACGACTGAAGTATGCGGCGTCGAGAACATTGAGATTTTCTATAACGCTACGGTATGTTATGTTGCCGCGAGATGAAGCCGCTACCTGATCGAAGATCGACAGGGCGTCACGCAGTGCTCCGTCGGCTTTCGATGCTATGACGCCTAAGGCCGAGCGCTCGGCGGTGATCCCTTCCTGTGAGGCCACATACTCCAGATGATTGACCATATCGTTGATGGTAATGCGGTTGAAGTCATAGATCTGGCATCGTGACAGTATGGTCGGTATGATCTTGTGCTTCTCGGTGGTGGCGAGTATGAACACCACGTAGCCCGGAGGTTCCTCGAGGGTCTTGAGGAAGGCGTTGAAAGCCTGTGACGACAGCATGTGTACCTCGTCGATGATGAATACGCGGTACTTGCCGTTGGTAGGCGGAACCTGTACCTGGTCGACAAGCGAGCGGATATCCTCGACACCGTTGTTGGAGGCGGCGTCAAGTTCCACTATGTTGAGTGAGACCCCGCTGTTGAATGCCTGGCATGACTCACATTCGTTACAGGGATCGCCATCGGGAGTGCGGTTACGGCAGTTAATTGTTTTGGCAAAAATACGTGCGCAGGAGGTCTTTCCGACGCCTCGCGAGCCACAGAAGAGGTAGGCGTGTGCCAGCCGGTCGGTGGCTATAGCATTTTTGAGTGTCGAGGTCAGTGCCTGCTGTCCCACGACACTGGCGAATGTCGAGGGACGGTATTTGCGCGCCGAGACGATATATTTATCCATTTGACTGAACAGGTGAAAGTATATATGGGAACAAATTTAATTCAAATAATCCAATAATTCAAACCGACACAGGTTTTATTCCGGGCAACTGCACAGAATCGGTTTGCTGTTGTCATGTCAGGCTGTCGCCGCGCTGTCAATCGCACTTGGGTTCATGGCTGGATGTATTCTTTGATTTTGCAAAAAAACTTTTTTTGTGTCTTTTTTGCTTTTGTATTTGTTTAATTTTTGATTAAGGTTTTTGTAATAATTTTTTAATGATATCGCGATTACTTTGCGTTGTAAAATAATCACTGTATGGAAATTTTGTTTTTATGTGTCGTCGTGTTTCTTTTCCTGCTGGCAATCTTTGACTTAACGGTAGGTGTGAGCAATGATGCGGTGAATTTTCTGAATTCGGCGATAGGGTCTAAGGCGGCCCCCCTGAGGCGTGTTCTGATCGTTGCCTCGATAGGTGTGTTCATCGGCGCCGCCATGAGCAACGGTATGATGGATATTGCCCGTCATGGAATCTTCAGGCCTGAGCATTTCTCGTTCTATGATCTGATATGTATCTTCATGGCGGTGATGGTGACCGACATTATCCTGCTTGACATATTCAATACGTTAGGCATGCCTACGTCGACGACCGTGTCGATGGTATTCGAACTGTTGGGCGCCACTTTTGTCGTCGCTCTGATCAAGATGGCCGGCGGTCTGGATATGGGTCTTAACGATCTGATCAATACGGAGAAAGTATTGTCGGTGACGTTCGGAATATTCCTGTCGGTGGCGATCGCGTTTTTCTTCGGTACGGTTGTCCAGTTCCTGGCCCGTATGATCTTCACATTCAATTACAGAAGCAATCTCAGGTGGAAGATAGGAATATTCGGCGGAATATGTACCACGGCACTCATATATTTCCTTATTATCAAAGGAGCCAGGGACCTGTCGTTCATGACTCCCGATGTCAAGGAGTGGATCAGGGTGCATACGTGGGAGATTATCGGGTGCAGCCTCGTGGCTGCCACGTTGGTGATGCAGCTGCTTCATGCGTTGGGTGTCAACGTGTTGAAGGTGGTGGTGCTGTTAGGCACTTTCTCGCTGGCCATGGCTTTCGCCGGCAATGATCTGGTTAATTTCATCGGTGTGCCGCTGAGCGGTCTGGCATCGTATCAGGATTATATAGCCAATGGCGGCGGTGATGCGCACGGTTTCCTGATGAATTCGCTAAACGGTCCTTCCGACACTCCGGTCTATTTCCTTATCGGTGCGGGAGTTATCATGGTTGTCGCGCTCTCGACATCCAGGAAGTCGCGCAATGTCTCCAAAACCGAGGTCGGTCTCGGTTCGCAGGGTGACGGCGACGAGATGTTCGGCTCTTCGCGTATCGCCCGCCGGCTTGTGAGATGGTCACTTTCGGTTATAGGCTGGGTGCGTTCTGTCACGCCGGTGCGTGTACGTCAGTGGTTTAACCGTAGGTTTGATATCGATGAGACGATAATGGAGAGCGGGGCGGCTTTTGACCTGATACGAGGGTCGGTCAATCTTGTCCTGGCCGGAGCCCTTATTGCCCTCGGCACTTCGTTCAAACTGCCGTTGTCTACGACCTTTGTAACATTCATGGTAGCTATGGGTACCTCGTTGAGTGACAGGGCCTGGGGCAGGGAGAGCGCGGTGTTCCGTATAACGGGTGTCATATCGGTTATAGGAGGATGGTTCCTTACTGCCGGAGCGGCTTTTATCGGAGCCGGAATCATTGTGGCTGTGATGCATTATGGCGGACACTGGGCTATCATAGTACTTTCTGTACTTACTATATTTCTGATTGTGAGGAGTAACCGCCGGTTCAAGTCCCGTCGCGAGGATGACGGAGCCGAGACTCTTTTCCGTGCGATCATCTCCACAGACGATAAAACTGAGGCATGGAATATGCTGAGATGCTATATCAACGAGCAGCAGCTGCAGTTCATAGACTATGCCCGATCGACGTTTGCTGATATAACGGCCGGTTTTATAAGTGAGAATCCCAAGGTACTGTCGCGTGCGGAGTCAGGTCTTGAACGGCATAAAAAAATATTGAAGAATGCACGCCGTCGTGAGACTTTATGCCTGCAGCATGTTGACAGACCGGTGGCTATAGAGAAGAGTACCTGGTTCTACCTGAGCAATAACTGCTGTATGTCGATGCTGTATAACCTGCGTCGTATCACCGAGGTGTGCCGTGAGCATGTAGACAACAATTTCCGTCCGTTGCCTCAGGAGTATGCCGGTGAATTTGAGATTGTAAGGACGCGTGTGGAGATTATGTTCAATGATACCATGACTATGATGCATGACAATGCGATCGATGCTATCGTGGCATTGAGACGCCGGTGTGACGAGTTGAAGAACGACCTGTCTGATATGTATCATCGCCGTCATTCATCATTGCACGAGACCGACCCTTCGTTGCTGTCGGTAATGTATGTCTATATCAACCTGTTGCAGGAGACACGCGAGATGGTGTCGGGAATGCGTAAGTATCTCCGTGCCTACGGCAAGCTGCAGGACAGCGGCTTCTCGGCCCGCGGATAAGCAATTTCAGAACTATCAGAACCTTTATCGGTATTTTGTGGATTAATGACAGCAAGTCCCCCGATGTGAGAACATCGGGGGACTTTTAATGAAATGGTATGGCTATGTATCAGCAGGTGAGGTAGAGGTGGCGGGAGGATGGGTGTGCGGCATAGATGACCCAGGCGGCGGTGGCCTGGGGGCCGGCGTCGATTATTTCCTGCGGTGGTGTGAGTGTCGGGACGCTGAGTCTGAGCGGACTGAATGTTATGGCTATGGTCACGGGATCGCCTGCTGAGTCAAGCCGGTCTATGGCGGCTTGGGGGCCGTAGGGATGATATTGCGCGCCTGCTTTCTGTGCCAGGCGGTTGCCGAGAACGGGGTCGGGTCCTGTTATTGCGACCCGGCAGTTGAATCGCCGCAGCATGTCGATGACGGCCTGTGAGACGGGGGTGTCGATATCTGTGACAAGAACCCGCATGGGCGGGTAGTCGATGAGTACCTGTCCTGGTCTGAGGTTATGCGGGGTGTGCATGGCGGCACGGGGTGTCGCCGCCCCCTGCCGGGAGTGGCGATACTCCTCCATGCGCCGTTCAAGATAATTGTCGGCCATCAGTTTCCGAATGATAGGGTTGTGTAATAGCATGCCATTCCGGAACTGTTGTATCCGGGGCTGTACTGTATGGTTACAAACCGGCCGTCGTAGCCGAACCATGATGCGCTCATCACCACGCCGGTGTTGGATACCGATGCGGGATATCCATACTGTTGGCAGAAACTGTTGTAGAGCCGGTTGTAGCGTGCCGGGTCCTGCCATGTGGTGGAGTAGATGTACTGGCTTGAGCATAGCATGCCGTTGTTATAGTGCAGGACTGCGTTCGGCCAGTTGCAGTTCATCTGTGATACGTTGTTGATATATATGGCATTGTCGGCGTATCCGGCTACGGTGTAACCGTTGTTGTACAGGTAGCTGAGCGATACGTTGTAGGCGGTGCCGAGAACCATTCCCATGATACTTCCGAATGAGGGACAACGTGGGCCGCAGACGTAGCGGGGCGGCGGGGTCGGACGGTGGTAGCGTGGCCAGTGATCGTGCCGGGGAGGCGGTGGAGGTGCGGGTCTGTACCCTCCATGGTGGTTCCCGCCAAAGTGCGGTCTGTCCCAATTGCCGTGGCGGTTGTCCGGGCGGTTCCGATTACTATGTCTGTTGTCGTGACGGTGCCTGTCCCTGTTATCATGATTCCTGTTATCGGGGTGATTGTTTCTCTGATCGGGGCGGTTGCTGTGACCGCGACGTCCCGGGGCATTCTGACCCGAATTGCGTGATTGCTCGGTGCGCGTGCCATTGTCACCGCGACCCTGACGGCCCTCGCGGGCATACATGACAGGAGCAGAGAGAACGGTTACCAGGTCTATAATCATGATGTATCTTACAATTCGTTTCATAGCTTCAGGTTTTAAGCAGTTAGTAATGTCGTTTACTGATAGGAGTAACAAAGAAACAAAAAGTTTAGTCAACTTCCAAAAAACTCCAATATAATGCAATGTTAGGGCAACCGCCCCTAAAGTGCAGATTGTAGTGATGTTATCATTAAAGCGCAGATTAAAATATAAAATCAACCGCAAATTACGCGGATTACGCAAATTTTTTTTTGGGGGGGGGAATCGAGGCTTTTGATCTTCCTGTGGTTCTCCGATATTCCTTTACTATAATTTGCGTAATCCGCGTAATTTGCGGTTGATTTTATAATCCGGATGGATAATTTTAATCTGCGTAATCTGCGCTTTTAATCCACACGCCGGATGGTTGTGGTTAGAAACGGTCGGGGGTGGCCGGGAGGTCCTGCCAGTGGTGGTCCTTGGGGAATGGCTGTGAGTTCCATGCGCGGGCCTGTGTGCAGGGTAGTGCCGCGTCGGTCCAGAAGGGGTGGCTGGCGGGCAGTCCGAGAGGCAGGAAAGCGAGCGAGGTCATGTAGAGGGAGCCGTTGTTTGTATACCAGTCGGCCACATTGGGCTGACGTCCGGCGAAGCCGATGGTGAGGTATCCGCCCTCGTTGAAGTTATCCTTGCCGTCAAACATGCGGTGCATCACCGAGGTGAGGGCTCCGCGTACCTGTCCGTAGGCCAGACCGGCCGGAAGTTTCTCATGCCATGCCATCATGGCCAGCGGCTGCATTGTGGCCATGCGGTAGGGTATGGAACGGCCGAACACCGGGAATGTTCCTTCGGGTGATATGAGGCGTTCGAGCACTATGCTGAATTTCTGTGCCCGGCGCAGGGCGCGGTCGTGGTATTTCGTGTAGTCGATGCGGGTATAACGTCCGGCTTTGATCATGTTCTGCAGAGTCTCAAGATACATGGGGTGGAATACATAGCTCGAGTAGTAGTCGAAAGCAAACGATGGGCCGTCGGCATACCATCCGTCTCCGGTGTACCACTCCTCGACTTTGCGTATGGCGGAGTTGACGCGGTAGTCGTCACCGTCGGCTCCGACACTGGAGAGGAAACTCTCGATGGTGGCCGAGAAGAGTACCCAGTTGGTGTATGGCGGGTCAATGCGCCGTATGCCTCGGAATGCCTCGATATAACGTTTCTTAGTGGTGTCGTCGAGCGGTTCCCAGAGTGCTTCGGGAGCGCGTGTGAAAGATTCCGCGACATAGGCGGCATCGACCATCACCTGTCCCTCGCCGCTCCACAGGAGACAGTCGGGGCTGTCGGGATCGACAGCATTGGCATAGGCCTTGAGTGCCCATCCGCGCAATCTGCGGCGCTGTTCACCCTCGGCGGTATCATCGTCGGGGAGTGACAGCCATGGGGCGATACCGGCCATGAGCCGGCCGAATGTCTCCATGTAGGTCACGCGCCTGTCGCGGCCGTCCCAGTTCGGGCTCACTTCGACCAGCATGTCGCGCTGCAGCTCTCCTGCGGCCATTTTTGATAGCACCGGTGCCGCCATGCTATAGGCAAGCGAGGTCCAGTAGGCGCGGTCGGCATTGTCGTTTTTCTCGAGATAGCGTACATACTCGCAGGCGGCGAGAAGCCATGCGCCGGTGCCGAAGCTGGATGTAGATGTGCGGTCTACTACCTGTCCGGGGATCGCTTTTTCACCTATAGGCTGTACGTAGCCTATTGATCCGTCTTTCTGGAGTGCTGTGTTGAACAGGTAGTTCCAGCCTTTACGGGCTGCGTCAAGGTATCGGGTGTCGCTAAGGTAGCCGTTGTTGATTCCCCACAAAAGGCCGTAGGTGAAGAAAGCGGTGCCGCTGGTCTCACACCCCGGGGCGTGGTCGGGATCCATCATTGACCGTGTCCAGTAGCCGCCGGGCTGCTGGGTGGCGACGACAGCATCGGCCAGGCGTATATACTTGCCGATGAAGAAGTCACGGTACTCGCAGTCGGCCGGGAGGTCCCTGAGGACCTTGGCGAGACCGGCAAGAACCCATCCGTCGCCGCGTGCCCAGAAGTCTTTACGGCCGTTTACACTTTTGTGTCGGGGATATACATATTTGCCGTCGCGGTAGTACAGTCCGGTCTCGTTGTCCAGCATTATGCTGTCGCTGTACTGGATGTATTCGTATAGTTTGTCAAGATAGAGGTCGTTGCCTGTGATACGGTATAGTTTGGTCATTACCGGCATTACCATATACAGTCCGTCGGCCCACCACCAGTAATCATTGCGGGGTGTGGCCATCTCGTATTCCATCACGCGGCGTGCGCGGGCAATGCGACGGTCTTCGGGCAGCAGGTTATAAAGATCGGCATAGGTCTGGAAACATATCTGCCAGTCGCCGAACAGGACATAGTCATCGCTCTCGCCATAGGAGTATTTCCACTCGGTGAAGTCATTGCTTTTGGCACCTTTCCACTCGTTGTGTTCGGCCCAGTCCTCGCTGTACTTGCGCCAGCGCTCGTTACCTGTAAGGTGGTATGCTTCCATGTTGCCGGTGTGATAGGCCGCGTTGTCCCAGAACGCGCGGCACTTGGGGGAGTTGGTTGCCTGCCAGTGGTCATTGACGCGTTCTATGGCCTGACGAACCTTGGCCGATTCCCTGGCGGGAGCGGCATGGACAGTGACGGCGGTTCCTGCCGCCATAAGTGCTATTGATATGAGTATCTGTTTCATTGTATGGTATTATTTGGGGTATAGTCATCCATTTCGAGATATGGAGTTCCGTTATTGTCAAATCTTATAGGAATCCAGAGGTGGCGTGAGTCGTCAAGTTTTTTAGGGTTCCATCGGTCGGCCATGAAGATGAAGCTGCCTTCAAGTTCCATGATGTATGTGCCCTGGGAATCGAATGTGGTATCGGCGCCTTTGCCGCGGCATGGGTTGGGGAGCTGTTCCCATGGACCCATTATCGATCTGGCTTTCATCATGCGTGCGGCGTTGGGAGCCCATCCTGTACATCCTGAGGTTATCATCCAGTATGTGCCGTCTTTCTTGAATATAGTCGGGGCTTCGTTCTGTCCGCCGGGTGCCACACGTGAATATCGGCCTGTGTGGCGTGTGAAGGTTTCGTCGAGTTCGGCTATGTTGATGGTGAGATTCTCCTCGCTGGCAAAGATGTGGTATGCGCGGCCGTCGTCATCGATATATATGGTCATGTCGCGTGCCATCTGTCCGCCCGGGATGTCACGGCGGTTGAACATTCCGTCGGCCACAGCCTGCCGCCATTCGGGTGTCCACCATTCGAGTCCCGCGGGATATGTCATGTTTTTCTGCACGTCGGTCATTTCCTGCGGGTACCATCCCGGGTTGACGCGTGAAGTCCTAAGCAGAGTGAACGGGCCGAGCGGATTGTCGGCTATGGCCACGCCGGCCTGTGCGGCACCGTAACCGCGGCCTTTGAGTTCGTGATGGAACCATAACACATACTTGCCAGTGGCGGGGCAGTATACAACCTTAGGCCGTTCCAGCAGGCACCCTTTTTCCAGAGGATCGCCCTCCCGGTCGCTGACGGCGAGGACGGTTCCGTGGTTGCGCCATGTTCTGAGGTCGGTCGAGGTGTAGCATGATATACCCAGCTGACAGGATCCCGGAGTTCCGTCACCGCGCTGTTCTCCATACCAGTAGTATGTGTCGCCGATCTTTATGATGTTGCCGCCGTGGGCGTTTACATGCACGCCGTCTGTATCGGGCAGTCTTTCCCCATGCAGGGCCGGCATCGTTACTGCCGATATGCATATGGCCGGCAGCAGCAGGAGTAAAGAGATGAGTTTTTTCATCGGAATGTTATTTTTTATCTTTAGTTTTGAATTCGGTAGGCGTGCATCCGTATGCTTTCTTGAAGGCTTTGCCGAATGACGAGTGATTGCCGAAGCCTGTTGCGAAGGCAATCTCTGTGACTGTCATCGAGCCGTCGCTGAGTAGTTCGACAGCCCTGAGCAGGCGTCGGTGCCGTATGTATTCATTGGTTGAGATTCCCATGATGGCCATGATCTTCCGGTATAGCGTGGACTGGCTCATAAACATGTTCTCGGCTATGAATACCACGCCGAGATCCTCGCGGGAGATATTTGTGTCGATTATATTGTCTATCTTGTCTATGAACTCGCGGTCGAGACGCCCCAGACTGGCGCGCGGGTCGGTCTCCGCAGTTTGCGGGCCGATGCCGGCCGGACTGTCTTCCCGAAGTTCCGGATATAATTGGGGGGGGGTAGCTAAAAGCTTGTTTGCCAGGTCGATACGCTGTTTGCGGATGTTGTCGATACGGCTCAGTAACAGATTGGCTGTGAAAGGCTTTGTAAGATAGCTGTCGGCTCCTGATTCGTATCCCTGCTGTTTGTCGCTCAGGGTGTCCCGTGCTGTGAGCAGGATGACCGGTATGTGACTCGTCAGCATGTTCTCCTTGATAGCGCGGCACATCTCTATGCCGTCAAGTTCCGGCATCATGATGTCGCTGACCACCATGGATGGCATCTGTTCGTTGATAATCTGCAGGCCTTCATATCCGTTGCGGGCGGTAATTACGGTAAAGCGGTCGGCCAGTACCTGAGCTATGTAGTCGCGGATGTCATCGTTATCCTCTACTACAAGTATTGTGCTGCGTCCGGGATCGGGCTGCGGGTCATGCTGTTCACGCGTGACGGCGGCATGTGTGTCCGGGAGCGAGTCGGAGGCGGCATGTTCGGCATCGGGGTATGTCTCATCGACGGGAAGCCTCAGGGTGAATGTCGAGCCCTTTCCGCGTACGGAATCGACCTTTATGGATCCCCGGTGTAGGTCTACGAGGCTCTTGACAAGAGCCAGTCCTATTCCCGATCCCTCGGCCTGATGTCTGCCTCCGGCCTGATAATATCGCTCGAAGATGTGAGGTACAGCCTCCGGTGCTATTCCGTAGCCTGTGTCGGCTACCGAGACCTGTATGTACCGTCTGTCTCTGTCGGTCACATGCCTGCATGTCACGTCGATACGTCCGGACGGAGTATATTTCATGGCGTTTGACAGCAGATTATTGACAACCGCCATCAGAATCTCGCGGTCGTAGTATATGTCGGGCAGGTTGTCGTCGATGTCAAGCGAGACAGATACCTCGGGATTGCGGTTGAGTTCCTTATACCGCAGTGCCATCTCGCGCACAAGGTTACCGGGATTTCCGTGACATACAACAAGATGCCGATTCTGGGTCTCGGTCTTTCGGAATTCCAGGATTCCGTTGATGAGCTGCAGCAGTCGTGTCGAGCTATCGTGTATTACGCGGAGTTTGGCTCTGTAGCGGTCGGGTAGGGATGGATCGCCTGCCATATCTTCTATCGGTCCCATTATGAGTGTGAGAGGTGTACGTAACTCATGGGTTATGTTTGTGTAGAAGCGCAGGCGTTCCTCGTTGAGTTTCTCGCGCTCACGGTTGCTTTTGATCTGAGCTTTGAGCCGTTGTCTGAGGTTAATGCGTCTGCTGTAGTAATAGGATGCGGCCAGTACGAGTGTCAGCGCTATCATGATGTACAGAGCCTTGGCCCACCATGTAAGCCATAATGGCGGATTGATACTGACCGACAGCATCTCGACAGGCTGTTCCCAGTCGGTTCCTTTGACACGTTGCCTGAGAATGAACCGGTAATGTCCGGGCTGTATGTTGCGGTATGAGGCATGGTTGCTGTCGTCGGCGTCGACCCAGTCGTCATCGGCTCCGACGAGTCTGTAGGAGTATTCCATGTGTTCGCGCATGGCGTGGTCAGGCACGTTGAAGTTGATTATGAATGCGTTGTCGTGATGGCTGAGCTGTATGTTCCGTGATACGGCTATTTCACGGTTTCCGTCAAGTGATATCGACATGACGCGGGCCTGCTGCATCTTTGAACTTATGTTACGTATTGCCGATGTATCGAATCTGAACAGTCCGTTGGTTGACGCCAGGTAGAGATTGCCGTCAGGGTCGGCTGTCACTGCGCGGTCAATGAACGAATTCAGCGGTAACAGAGCGTTGCTGCTGTAGAAAGCAGTGGAAAGATCTTTCGGATTTATGCGTACGATACCGCGTGAGGTGGCAGACAGGATAAAGTGTTCCTTATCTTCGCTTACCGATTTTATATGTCCGGCTTTTCCTATGATCTCAGGAGCGACGTTTATATAGTCGTTGAAGTCGGACGTGTTGTTGAACAGAATAAGGCCTGCGCGTGTGGCGACCCACAGTCGTTGTGACGAGTCGATGAACAGGTGGCTGATGGCATTGGAAGGAAATCCGTGTACGACATCATGCCATGCGAGCATATTCATATTGCGGTCGAAGACGTACAGTCCCTTGCCGAATGTTGCTATCCACATGCGTCTGTCTCTGTCGACGGCAACGTCCTGTATGAGACGGTCTTTGATGACGTTGTTGATGCTGTCGACCGGTGTGGCTCCGGTTCCGGTCACTTTGTACAGCCCGTGGACCGTGGCGACAAGCATTGAACCGTCCGGGTGTGGTGTGAATGACCGTATGTCGACCGGTTCCATAGGGATCTGTGTGAAGAGTCCTGATGATGTATTGTAGGTCATAGCGCCGCGATCGTCGGTTCCTATCCATAAAAGACCGTCTGGTGTGGCGGCCATGGCTGTGACACGTGAACGTATGCACCGCGGCATCACAGGGAGCGGTATTACCTGTCCCTCCGCTCCGTCATATCGTGCGATCCCGTTATTGCTGCCGAGCCACACTCTGCCGTCGGGAGATGTGGTGCAGCTCCAAACGGATCTGTATATGTTTTCCGGTGAATCTTCTCCCGGATATGGCAGTCGCTCGATACCCGGACTGAGGCCGCATATAACATCGATGCCGCACCAGGCGTTGCCTATCCATACGTTGCCGTACGGATCTTCACATATGCAGCGTATGCCTGCGGGATATTCATATGTATCGATATTATTATGAATTACAGTGGTGCTGAAACTTGCATTCGAGATATCGCTGTATGCATAAGCCCGCACAGGGAGTGCGCTCAGTCCTCCCTGTGATGTGGCGAACAGTATCTCTCCGCCGGACAGTATGTGTATGTCACGTACACGGCCGGCTTCGATCGAGTGGGATGAGCCGTGTACGTGTATGAAGGGGGTAAATGAGCCTGAATCCGGGTTAAAGAGTGCGGCGCCGCGGTCTGTGCCGGTCCATACACACCCGTTGTTGTCGATATCGATTGCATATACGTTGTTGCCGGGCAGGCCGGTTGCTGTTGCCGTGTAGGTTGTGGCTGTCATCGATGTGGGGTCTATGACGCTCATGCCGCCGTTGTCGTGGCCTACATACAGAAGTCCGTCCCGACTCTCGGCGACAGTCCAGCATAGTCGCGGCAGACTGTCGATGTTCTCGTGGTTGAATGTGCGGTGTTCGCCGGTTGACGGGTTGTAGTACTGGACACCGAAGTGGTAGTTGACGAACCACAGTCCCTGTCCGTCTCTGGCAGGGACGATGTCGGTGATATCGTCGGAGCGTAGAAATTCGGTCCCGGCCTTTGCTATCTGTCCTGTGCTGTGGTCATAAAAACAGACGCCGTCACGCTGTGTGCCTATCCATACGTTGCGGCTGTCGGCCGGGTCGATGGTGACACAGTTAAGTTCATTGGCTGTGAGGCCTGAGTTCTCCCGGGTGAAATTACGGAAGTGTTTACCGTCAAACCGGCTCAGACCCTCTTCGGTTGCGATCCATGCGAGACCGTCGGCGTCGATCGCTATTGAGGTGATGCTGTTGTTGGCGAGTCCGTCGGTCACACTGTAATGGTACGTGCGCGCCACAGCCGGTGTAGCTGTCAGCGCGATGATAAGTGCCGTGATAATTATGGTAGCCGATGGTTTCATTGTATTATGTGATCTGAAGGTATGCAAAGATAATAAATAAATGAATAATGCCTGGGTCTTTATCTTCTAAGCTCGCGTCACGATCGTTCAAACCGATGCTGTGAATGATGCAGACACATGATTGAACGTCCCGGATACGATGACGCGCAAGGCTATGATTTAACTTTGCCGCATGTAAAGACATGCAGAAACAGGTACTGAAAAAATTCTGTGGTTCGATAACACACAATTGTGGATAGTTTTCCAAGAGATGACGGTTTTTAATGGTGAGAAAGGTTGTTGCCGGTTTAGGTTATCAGACTTAAATCCAAGTTTACAATCATATCACAATTAAAATGAAGAGACAACGTTTATTAATGTGGCTGATCTCACTCATGGTGGGAGTGGCCTCGGTCTGGGCTCAGCAGTACACGCTGCAGGGTACAGTCGCCGACAATACCGGGGAGCCGTTGATCGGTGCTACGGTCAGAGTGAAAAATACCCCCACGGGAGTGAGTACCGACTTTGACGGCCGGTTCACCCTTCAGGTGACAAAAGGGGATGTCCTGACGGTCACATATATAGGGTACAAGCCTTATGAGGAGGCCATCACCGGCCAGCAGAACATGGAGATCGTTCTTGAGGAGGATTCGCAGACTCTCGAGGAGGTTGTTGTGGTCGGATACGGTACGATGCGTAAGAAAGATCTTACGGGGTCGGTTGTACAGATTAATCCGAATAAGATTGCCGATCAGAATCCGGGTACAGTTCAGGATCTGCTTCGTGGCACACCCGGTCTGCAGATAGGTTATGATCCGTCGGCCAAGGGTGGCAGCGCCTCTATACGCCTGCGTGGTACCAATTCACTGTATGGTACCAAGGATGGCGAGGATGCCTCGCACAACTCTCCGCTTATAATTCTTGACGGCATGCAGTTCTACGGTGAGCTGTCGGAGATCAATCCCGATGATATAGCCCAGATCGATGTGCTTAAGGATGCGTCGTCGGCTGCCATATATGGAGCCAAGGCTGCGTCCGGAGTAATCATTATCACAACCAAGAAAGGCCGGGAGGGGAAGCCTGTCATCAATGTATCGGCCAATATAGGCTTCGCCCATAAAAGCAAGTTCATGGACTATATGACTCCTAAACAGTATCTTCAGTATCGTGAGGACTGGTACAAGGCTACTACCTATGGTTATGATGAGAACGGCAACTGGGGTTATTACAGCAAGGAGAGCGGTGTGCCTGCCGGTTACTATGATCATTATAACAAGGCCGGCGGTTACGGTCTCACTCCCGAGCAGTGGGCGTCGATGGGCAGCCTGACGCTGATGGAGGGTGAGTCGATGGAATCTCTGTATGCACGCCGTATGCTGCTCAACAATGCCGCCAATGTTTATGACAATTTCCTGGCAGGCCGTACGGTAGACTGGAATGACGAGGTGTGGAAAACCGGTGTGCGTCAGGATTACAATGCCAGTGTGTCGGGTGCTACCGACCGGGTGAATTACTATATGTCGATAGGCTATCTCAACAATGACGGTGTCATCATGGGTGACAAGTATCATGCGTGGCGCTCGAATATCAAGCTCAATGCCAAGGTGACCGACTGGTTTGAACTCGGTGCCAATGTCAATTTCCAGGACCGCAGTGATGATGCACGTGCCGCTGAGGTAAGGCATGACTACTGGTATCACACCATGCTGCTTAACTCTCCGTATGCATCGTTATACAACGAGGACGGCTCGCTGTGTCAGTTCCCGATGAACGGCAATAATACCAACGGCGGTTCAAACAAGCGTTTTGACGATCAGTATATAAAACTGGCAAAAGGCTATACAACTATCAATACAATCTTCACGGCCAAACTTACGTTGCCGTTCGGATTCACCTATCAGTTCAACATAGCTCCGCGTTACCAGTGGTTCTATGACCGTTACTTCGAGAGTGCCGAGCTGCCCGGATCAGATCCGGCCAAGCGGGGGGCCAACCGCGAGCAGAAAAAGAATTTCGACTGGAACCTCAACAACACCATTACCTGGGACCGTACTTTCAACGGCGTGCATCATTTCACGGTAACCCTGGCTCAGGAAGCTGAGGAGATGCGTTCATGGAAAGACCGTATAGAGGCCAAGAAGATCCTGCCCAGCGATGCTCTCGGTTTCCACTTCGTTGACAATGCCAACAAGGAACTGTCCAAATTCTCGACCGAAGATATACATTCTACTGCCGCCGCTTATCTGGGACGTGTTTTCTATGGTTATGACAACCGTTACCTGTTTACCGGAACAGTGCGCCGTGACGGTTACTCGGCATTCGGTTCAAACAATCCGTGGGCTACTTTCTGGTCGGCCGGTGTGAGCTGGCGTTTCACCCAGGAGAAATTTGTCGATCTTCCGTGGCTTAATGACGGCAAGGTGAGAGTGTCATACGGTACTAACGGTAACCGTCAGCTTGCCAACACCTATCTGTCGCTTGCCAACCTTAAGAGTGAATCGACAATGGTGTATATAAAGGATGGCAAATACGAGCCCATCAATACGCTGAAGATGGACCGTCTCGGTAATCCCAACCTTGAGTGGGAGAAAACCAAGGCTCTCAATATAGGTCTTGATTTTGCCGTACTGCACAACCGTCTGACCGGTAGCATCGAGTATTACAGCAAATCGACCCAGAACATGATCATGGGTCAGCGCCTGCCCTCGTTCACCGGTTTCGGAAGTATCACGACCAACCTCGGTGAGGTCACCAACAAGGGTTTTGAGATAACCCTGAATTCCACCAACATACAGACGGAGAATTTCGAATGGAGTACTTCAGCCGGTTTCTCATATAATCAGAACCGTATCAAACACCTCTACTATGATTATGACGAGAACGGTGTGGAGCGCAACGATCTCGATTCCAAATGGTATATAGGTAAGCCCATAGGCGAGATCTGGGATTATAAGGTAGACGGGATATGGCAGGCTACCCCCGAGGATATAGCTGCCGCCGCTCTCGTAGGCCAGAAACCCGGTGATCCTAAGGTAATCAACTACTGTACTGATGATGATAAGATACTTGAGGACGGTACCCGTGTGCCTGTGTATAACGAAAAGGATAAGGTCTATCTCGGTACCACCAATCCGCCTATCTACTGGAACCTGCGCAATGACTTCGTTCTCTGGAAGGACCTTACTTTCTCGTTCTCGTTATACAGCTATATGGGTCACAAGAGTCTGAGCGGATGGTATCTGAACGGCGACAACGGAGGTTCGGAGGTGACAAACGCCTTCAACAAGCCATACAAGAAATACTGGACTCCCGAGAATCCTACCAACAAGTACGGCCGTCTCAATGCCACCGGCCCCAATTCGGCCACCGGAGTCCAGAAACTGTATAACCGTAATTTCGTAAGGCTTGACAATATCTCGGTCGGCTATACGTTGCCCCGCAAGTGGACCAGTCAGGCGGCCATCGAGCGTCTGCGTCTGACATTCTCCATCAACAACGTGTGCACGTTCTCGAGCTGGGAGTACGGTGATCCCGAGACCGGTATCTACGGCACCCGCAACTTTAATTTCGGCGTTAACCTAACACTTTAAGAGCAAAAAACATGAAATCGATAATAAAGAACAGTATGAAAGGTCTGGCCGTGATATCTGCGGTATCGATCCTGGGCGGTTGCAGCGACTCGTTCCTCAATCAGGATCCGCTGTCGTTCTACGAGCCCGGAGCAACCTATTCGACCGAGTCGGGTCTGCGTGCGGCTCTCGCCATCTGTGACCGGCACCTTCAGTATATGGTCATCACTGACCAGAACGGTAATAATATAGCATTGTCGTCAACCTATATCATGACCGATCTGGGTACTTATGGAAAGTCAGATGCAGGCAATGGATTCCCTGATGACTGGGATGCGAAGCTTACTCCTACATCGGGAATGAATGGCGGAGGTGACATAAATTACTTTTCCAAGATTTATGACGAGGAATGGAACGGTATCAAGTATGCCAACACAGTTCTCTCATATATAGATGATGTGAAAGGTCTTGATCAGAAGACCCGTGATGCCTATAAGGGCCGTGCCTATTTCCATCGTGCCTACCGTTACTACCACATGGCGTTGCTGTGGGGTGACCTGCCTCTGGTCACACGTATTATCTCGGTGCCTAAGCAGAATTACCGCTCGACATCGATGGATGCCATCTTCCGCATGCTTGTCAGCGATCTGGAGTTTGCTGTGGAGCATGTGCCTGCGAAGAAAGATCTCGAGATGGTGGGTATGGTCAATCAGGAGGCCTGCATGCAGCTTCTCATAAAATGCTATCTTGCCATAGGTGAATATAAGAAGGCTGAGGATATGGCCACCGATCTTATCGATAACCATGGTCTGGCTCTTATGCGGAACAGCTTCGGCACGCTTGTCAAGCCCGGAGAAGAACGTACGTTCAGTTTCGAACGCAATGTGATGTGGGATCTGTTCAGGGGCGAGAATGTTGTGAACGCCGCCAATACAGAGATGATCATGCCGATAATAAACAGTAATGACCAGAATTTCGGCAGCTGGTGCATAATGCGTGCTACCGGTCCTTTCTGGAATACCGGCAATATTATTGACCCCTCAAACTCCTGTGGTACTCCCGTACAGAACTATGCGCGCAACAACGGCAACTATAATCCCCAACTCGACTGGCTGCGTGTCATGGGCCGCGGTATAGGTACATTCCGTACATCGTGGTGGTTCAACAAGGGAATGTGGAGCCATAACGGTAATGTGGATTTTCAGGACCTGCGTCACAACAACACCAAGGGAAACTGGATTGAGATGACCGATCTCAAATATAATAATCCAGGTTCAAAGCATTATGGTGAGAATCTTAAGCTTTATGCTCCGGAAGATGTCCCTGATCCTGACAAACCGGGTGAGTTCAGACTCAGAAAGGGAGATCTTCTGTGTAAGGACACTATACGCAGCTGGTATCCGTATATGCTGTATAAGAACTGGTTCCTTGATGTAAGTGCCGAGAATAATATGAGCGCCACACAGTTCAACGGTGTATCGACCGGATCAAACGGAAATCTTTATCTGTTCCGCCTTGCCGAGACCTACCTGCTGCGTGCCGAGTCCAGATTCTATCAGGGCCGTTCGACCGATGCGGCCAGGGATGTTAACGAGATACGCCGCCGCGCCAATGCCGGCTATATGTTTGATGATGTCACCATAGGTGATATCGCCGATGAGCGTGCACGCGAACTATTCTGGGAGGAATGGCGTCATGCCGAGCTTGTGCGTATATCATGGTGTCTGGCCCGTAGCGGCAAGCCTGACGAGTGGGGCAATACCTATGATATGAACACATGGGACAAACAGGAGGGTACCGACCTCAGCGGCGGCAGTTACTGGTATAAACGTACGACCACCTATAATATCTATAATCACGGTACCGTCTATTCCAACAACCGTACGTTCAATTTCAAGGTCAACAAACGCAATCTGCATCTGCCTGTACCCAACGGTACCATTACGGCCAACAACAAGGAGCGTCTGCATCAGAACTATGGCTATGACGGCTATGATGAGTCGGTAAGAGTCTGGGACAACTGGGAGGATGCCGTTGCCGACGAACTGCGTCCCTGATGTATAGTAACCGAACTACGTATAAACTGTAGCCCGAGGAGGCCGGACAGCTGTCTGTCGAAAGACAACGGTCCGGCTTCCTTCCGTATTATCTGTGTGCGCATTGTGGCGGACGGACAGTACCTATAAAACGAAATCCAACGACTCATCCCAAGCCATTGGATCTCTAACCTATGATTCACTTATTATAATTCGGTTTACAGGTGTCGGCGGGCTGTGAATCTGATTCTGCCGGGCCGGCCTGTCTGTCTTTTTATCTGATCGGTCTGTACTCGACGAAAGCTTCCATCGCTTCGTAGCTTGCGAGGCCGAGATCCTCGTAGAGCCGTGCGGTGGCCCGGTTGCGTTCTTCGGCGCGTTGCCAGAACAGACGGTCGTCATCGCCCAGGAACGGAGCGTTTTCCATCTGTGACTGGTGCTTGAGGATGGAGTTGCGCTTGAAGCGCAGTTCCTCGGGACTTATCGGGACGGCCATCTCGATGTGGTCGATTTCCCATTCGGCCCATGCTCCGCGGTACATCCATACGCGGCATTCCTGCATCCATGGTTTGTCAAGAAGCTCGTCGATGGCGGCAAGGACAGCGTCGGTGCATACCCGGTGGGTGCCGTGCGGATCGGCAAGGTCGCCTGCCACGAAGATCTGGTGCGGCTTCACTTCCTCGATTAGTTTTTTGACTATGTTGACGTCACGTTCAGAGAGATCGCCTTTCTTTATTGTGCCGGTCTCGTAGAAGGGCAGGCGCAGGAAATGTATGTGGTCGGGCTTGACGCCTATGAAGTTGCAGGCGATGGTGGCCTCGGCCTGGCGTATCATTGTCTTGATCTCGCGTATCTCGGGAAGGTCGGTTTCTCCGGCCTTCTTGTTTGTGACAAAGTTTGCGAGCTCGTGGCTTAGGCGACGGTACCCTTCGGTATCGAAACCGAATTCAGAAGCTATCTTGTCGAACATCATGAAGTAACGCATCATGTCCTCGTCGCCTACGGCGATGTTGCCTGATGTCTCGTAGGCTACGTGTACATCATGGTGCTGGTCTACGAGGCGTTTGAGCGTGCCGCCCATCGAGATGACATCGTCGTCGGGGTGCGGGCTGAATACTATCACGCGTTTGGGGTATGGCGTTGCTCGTTCAGGCCTGTAGGTGTCGTCGGCATTAGGTTTGCCGCCCGGCCATCCTGTGATGGTATGCTGCAGTTCGTTGAAAACCTTTATATTGACGTTGTAGGCCGAGCCGTAGAGTGCTACGAGCTCGCCCAGACCATTATCTTTATAGTCTTTGTCGGTGAGTTTGAGGATCGGTTTCTCGATGCTCTGGCTCAGCCATACGATGGCTCGGCGTATAAGTTTGTCGGTCCACTCGCATGATGTCACTTTCCATGGCATGCTCAGTCGGGTCAGAGAGTCGGCGGCCGGGAGATCGAGTGCGATACGCGCGTGGTTGTGAAGCTGCAGGAATGATGCCGGAACAGCATCGGTTACCGGACCTTCGATGGCTTCGGCCACGACTTTCGATCTGTTTTCGCCCCATGCCATGCTCATGACTCGGCTTGACTTCATTATGTCGCCGATGCCGAGTGTGATGGCCGAAGTGGGGAAGTCCTCGACTCCGTAGTCCTTGCTGAGAGACTGCCGGACCTCACCGCTGAGCAGTACAAGACGGCATGTGCTGGTAGACAGCGATCCCGGTTCGTTGAATCCTAATGCGCCCATGGGGCCTATCTCGCATATTGTGAGGTCGAGGCCGCCGGCAGCTTCTATTCTGGCATTGTACTCGCGGCAGTACTGGTACATGTCGTCCTTGGTGACTGCGGGGTTGAAGGTATGTATGTTACCGGGCTTTATATTGACATGATTGAGGAATATCTGCTTGAGGCGTTCGAAGGTGCTGGGGCCGTCGGGTCGCAACGGGAAGAACTCGTTGAGATTGAAGATCACTACATCTTCAAACGAGACTTTACCCTGACGGTACATCTCGATGAGGGCCGCGTAGACAGGATGGGTCGACTGGCCTGCGCCGAGAGCGATAACACAGCGCCCGTGATCGGCTACGCTCTTTTCTATACGCTCTATGATATGGCGTGCGAGGTACTCGCTGCCCTGTATGGGGGTCTCGAAAATGCGGGTATAGGTTTTTTCTTCACGGGTAAGGGCTGCTATCTCGAGTTCGCCTACGGGAGCATAATATTTGCTGGGAATATGTTCCAGCTTGATTTGTGAGCTTAAATTAGTTTTCATTATAGTTTGCGATTCGACACTGCAAAAATATAAAAAACTGATATAAATAAAAAATAAAGTATATAAAATATCACGCAGTTTTTAAATTATGTTCAAAAATGTCGTGAGATTATATAATTGCAGTAGGAAACTCCTGATCGTCTGAGGGAAGTGTGATAAGGAAACCATGGCCGTCGTAAGTAAACTCGAGTAACCCTAAGGCGGCAAGCCTGATGATGGCGCGTGCGGCAGTGTCCCGGCTTGTATGGCATGCCAGCGCTATCTGGAGGTGTGTGGCGCCTGAAGGAGCGACCGACCTCAGATAGGCGAGAATGTCACCTTCGGCAGATGTCGCTGATATCATTGTGCCGTCCCTTGATGCCGATTCCCGCCAGGAAGCCACCATGAGGGGATGGGCGGCGATATTCTCGTCGGCGACACGATAGTAGGCCTGCATGGAGCCGTCGGGCTCAATTACTTCGACCGGACGTTCGAAAGCTCTGGGTATGCTGGCTATGAACACTACGGCTCCCTGTCCGGCCTTTATGGCGCTGAACTCCACTGTTATAGTGGGACGGCAGTATCGCTCGGCGGCCTGCTCGATCATGTACAGATCCTCTTCGCTGCGGACGCCGGCTATGATGCCGTTATCTTTGACTCCTATGAGCAGATGGCCGCCGTCGTTGTTGGCGAATGCCGATATAGAGCGTGCTATCTTGCGTGCGTCGCTTATCAGGTATTTGAAGTCCTGATGCTCATGTTCGCCCTGATCGATAAGTTGCTGCAGGTGGCGTAGTCCGCGTATGGCTTTGAGATCTTTCACCCGGGATAAGTGAGGTTTCGGTCTGTGATTGTGTACAATACCTCGTCGAGGTAACGCCGGGCCTCGATACGTGCATTGTCCGGATTCATATAGCTGTAGTTGCCGCAGTCGCGGGGAGATGCTCCGGGGATCTCACCCTGGTATCCGGATATGAACTCCATGGTTTCGGTCACAAGCGGCACTATGTCGCGGGGAGTGTAATCTCCGCTCAGCAACAGGTAGTTGCCTGTGCGGCATCCCATCGGTCCCCAGTAGATGATGCGCTGTCCCCACTCGGGATGATTGCGAAGATAGGTTGCGGCAAGGTGTTCGATGGTATGGAGAGTGGCGCCGTCCAGAGGCGGCTGGCGGTTGGGCTCGGACATGCGTATGTCGAATGTCGTGATGATGTCTCCGCCGGGTGTGACGTCACGTCGCGACAGGTAGATGCCGCGTGAAAGGGTGAGATGGTTGACTGTGAAGCTGGCGATTTTTTCCATAATGCATTGTTTGTCATATGTTGTTGAGCATCATGCTGAGCAGTGAGAATGTGTGTTCGGGGGCTTTCTCCCAGAAGTTCTCGTACTGCGATATGTTGTCGTCGCTTCCCGGGGTGTCGCTGACCACGCGCATGCAGAAGAACGGCACTTTCCTCATGTGGCATACCTGGGCTATTGCAGCCGACTCCATGTCGACGGCCATCACTTCGGGATACAGCTCCCTGAAGCGTGTCACTTCCTCCGGCCGGGATACGAATATGTCTCCCGATGCGATGAGGCCGCGTCTGACCGTGGGATCGTTGTCAAACAACGGCAATGCTACAAGTCCGGGGGCTGAAGTGAAGTATCGGGGACATCCTGCGGCCTGTCCCCATATGGTGCCGGGGCCACACCACACGTCGTGATAGGCGATGCGTTCTCCTATCACGACATCCATGATGCCGGCTCCGGCACCTGTGCCGCCGGCTACGCCGGTGTTGACGATGAGCTCGGGCGAGAATATACTGATCATAGTCTGAGTGCCTACGGCGGCGTTGACCTTGCCTATGCCGCACTGCATGGCGAATACGCGGTGACTGCCTATGGTGCCGCAGTGGAATGTTATGGAGTCGTGCTCTACTTTGACAGCATTGTCCATGAGGGGCAACAGGAGTCTGAGTTCCTTGCTCATGGCTACGATGATACCTATTTTCATATCGGTTACATTTATTTCAGGTGTGATGCAAAGGTACGAAGAATATCTGATAAGGCAATTGCTTCGGAACGGTTCATCATAATCCTTTCTGACATCTGCGCCTGGGACGATTCAATCGGCGTCCTCGACCGGACGCCAGTCAGGTTGTTGTCATAACCCGGTACGCCGAACGCAGTGGCGTACCGGGTTACTGAGTAATCGGTGTCCTGTCCGGACACCTGTTCTTTCTCACCCTCATGGTCAGCTATTGCGTATGCCTGGGTTGTCGGTTGTATGCCCGAGTGTCGGTGAGCCATGATGATCCGTGTGATGTCTGTGGGGAGTCCTGTATGTAGGATTGTTTATCGGCAGGCGGTCTGGCCTGTCGTAAGTCGGCTGTACCTGGGATGATCCGTCGTAATAGCGAGGCGTCTGTCAGGACGCCGATTACTCAGTAACCGGGCACGCCGAGCGTAGCGGCGTGCCCGGAGCCGCGAAACAAAGTCGCAGGCGTCCGGTCAAGGACGCCGATTGGATATAGTCTGTATATTTGACTGCGTCCGACGATCGCTATTATGTTTCATCGAATATTCTTAGTATATTTGTGGTG
>CAJUBL010000025.1 GCA_910584665.1 uncultured Muribaculaceae bacterium
AATACTAAGCGTTGTGGCTGCTATGATTATTTTGGCATATGCGGGGAATAAAGTGGAAGGTATGGCACTTGCAAAAGAATCTGCTTTAGTTATGGTAGGCTTAATAATACCTTTTGTCATTACAGATAGTACCCAATATGTATTTTCCTTTCTCCCTTCTTTTTGGATAGGCAAGTTTCTGATAAGCAACAATTATTGGTTTATTCTACCAGCCATCTTTCTTTCCGGAGAACTGATTTGCATATTATATAATAGGTATAGCACAAAAATATAGTTTCTCCTAAAATTGGTACTATTAATGCCGAATATATAAAAATATATCCCCTAAATAAGCATATTGAATTTACGATCATACGAATTATAGTAAAACAGAAATATATTACAAAAATTCAAATGTATAATCACTTGAATTTCATTAGTGATAGGTCCCCCTTTTCGCAAATCAATTTTGTTTGACTATAATAATGTTCACTATCTAAAAACTCTGCTTCTGAATGAGTTATTGAAAATGAAGTTTCTTAAGCGATTGTCTAAAACTTCACAAGAAGTTACTAACACAGAGATGCAAGATGCTTATGGAGAATTTGTCACGCACATAGTAGCAATTCAGAAGATTATTCCTATATCTCTCGGATGCAACCTGCAAACCGTGAATGAGAAGCTGAACGAGATGGAAGAATATCGGGAAGTGTTACAAGAGGCAGAGTACAGCGGCGGAATGCGGCGTTAGAGGGCAATGTATAAGCGATGTGGAGCGGACTGTGAAAAGTCTGCTCCACGTTTTTATAGCCTGCACCGATGCCATAGACACGATGCAGGCTGTTCATACTATTGGTTCAATAAGCCGTCAATCATAGACTGTAGGTCTGACAGGTCACAATATTGATTCCGTCCGCCGGTGTAATCCTTTGCGTGCTTGGCTGTCCGTATAAGGAACGAACCGAGTTCGATTCTTACACCGCTGCCCATTCGGGAGAGGGTGGATGAATGACTGATATAAACGAATTTGCCATTACGTTCAACAAAACAAGAGGTGTCGTAATGTCCTTTTGAATTGGATACTGTCGTTGCATCAACGGCTTTTGCATATTTGGAAATCTCACGTACCAAAGCGGTTTGGAAATTGCGGTATTCCTTTGAAACATAACCGCCTGCATCCGCAAGGACGGAAGATTGCCATTTGGTATAAAAATTCTGTGCCATATTGATTTTATTATTGATTATGTAAGTAATTTTTCCACTTCTCGCCGTCAATGGTCAGCTTTTTCAATTCCCAATCATATTCCACTTCCGGCATATTGGTATAAGGGAAATGAACGGTATAGCCTATCTGTCCGTAAGAGCAATGCAGAGGGGTAACACAAATCTCCCAACCGAAATAAAGTTGCGGTGTGCAGTATTTCCGCCAGTTGAAACGACCTGCGGCAATATTGCCGCAAAGTCGTTTGAGTATGCCGTTTGTTGTCATTCCGCACCTCCTTTGCATAGAATTGTGAGTTGGTTCGGACGGTCAGGAAACCAATAGGCATCACTGTCTATATACACGCATCTGCCGCCATTCCAAGGCTTTCTGAAAGCCAACACCTCTTTGGGGCCGAATACCACTCCGTAATCATTCGTGAACGCCACCATATCGCCAACAGCCAAATCATTGTCTGTTTCCATCACCTCTGAAAGCCGGTTGAAAAACTCCATGCCTTCAGCTTCCCGTTCCGCTCTCCATTTCCGGAACTCCTCTTTGTGACTTCTCGGTGTGGGTATCGGTGCTAATTCCGATGCAAATACCTCTGCTTCCGAAACACCGCTTGAAATCAGAATAATGCTGTCACTATCCACTTCTTCAGGTGCGGAAATCACTTTATACTCTCCGTCAGACTTGCCATTGTCGGGGTCATTCCAATAAAGGAGATTGCCTTGCTTGATAAAATCGAATTTTCCCATTGTCTTTTGATTATTGATTTTTTATTTTCCCTTTTATCGAAGCTCTTTCGGCTTCCTTGTCGGGATTGATTTTTATGCTGAATCAACAGTGAGAAAAGGGCGAATAAGACAAATAAACAGCGGACTGATTCTACGGAATACCCAAATCTGCGATTTGCGGAAGGCTGTCGGAGAATCCGGAGGCTGTTAGCGATAGCGGTATTTGGCAATCGACCGAACACTGTACCTTTGCATATAAAATCTCACCGGACAAGAATAGCCGATACGGCGATTTGTGGAATAGCAAGGAACATAAAAAAAGAGTGTCATTCCGCAGAACGACACTCTGGCTATTTATAACAGTTAATACAAAAGGTCTATTCCCCCTCGGTGAAAAACAGCTCCACTTTCGTGTGTCGGTTGGCTTCAACCGGTACATGGTCGGCTATTCCGCCTCTGCTCACCTTGATGATTCGTTCGACCGGCATACCGCGTCGTCCTAATTCCGCAACGATATAGTCTGCTCTCGACGTACTCAATGAATTATTGAGAACCGGAGTCCCCGTTGAATTGTCTGCCGCACCCGTTACTCTTATGGACAATCCGTATTTGTTCGCCACACGAGCCAGTTCATCGAGATTAAGCATCTGCGAGGCATCCGTCAAATGAACCGTATTCAGGTTGAAAAAGAAATAAACAGGCGAGCCGATACATTCTCCGACTTGCATGAGTTTCATATCTTCCGAACCGTTTATGGCCAATTCTTCAGGTGAGCGGTCATTATTGACAAATCGGGTATTTGTCGAATCAAGCGGGGAAATACCGTTCCAGTGTCGATTTCTCATTCTTGCCATAAGTGAGTTCAGCCCGCTGTAATTATTCGTAGGATAACCTTGATGCTCGCCAATGCTGTCTTCCGTGATAAGACTGCCGTATTTGTCGAGCAGTCCCTCAATTTCTAAAATCTTCTTCAATTCAATAAATGTCCGACGGTTCCGGTCGTTCAAGTCTGCATAACGCTTGTTTTCTTTCGACAGAAAGTTGGCATAATCCACGAGCCATTCGTTCTGACGCGCGTAAGGCGTTACATCCACCGCACGTTTCCAGCCAATCTTTCCGAGGTGAAATGTGAAGCCGGCTGTCAGCGACAGCATGTGATCACCGAGACGGTTCGGGTGTCCGTAGCCGTCGAAGTCCTGAAAGGTGGTAGTGCCGGAGAGTTCCAGCATAGCACTTACCCGTCCGGAAATACGGTATTGTCCTTGCACCCCGTATGAGATAGCCAATGGGTTATGCCCATTCGTGGCATTATGCAGGAGTCCGATTCCGGCAAAAGGTGCGAGATTCCAGCGCACTTGATCTTGCCGGGCATACCTGCGGCCGAGTACATTCCATAGCAAATCCGCATGGATATGGTGGTAGTCCTGAGTGGACAATGCACCATCCTTGAACCGCAAACCGCTGTAGTTGATACGCGCACCGACCGATGGCGTGAACCATTTGCCGACGGCAAGGCTGTACGAGGGTTTCAGGCGTCCGAAAAGGTCTTCACAACCGAGTGGCGTACCGAGAAATGCGGTCGCACCTCCGGCAATGCTGACAAACCAGTTGCCGGTACGGGACATCGGAAGAACCACTCCGTCGAGATAGACGGGTTGCGTCGGTTGAAGTTCCTCCGTGATATTATAGAATGACGGAGGTTGGACAGTATCTCCCTGTACGGAATGTACACCTGCGTGTGCCTGAAACGAGCAGAGCACAGCGAAAATAAGAATGAATTGTTTCGTCATATTCCAATGATTTTATTCGTTATACTTTTGATTTATCATAAGATGCGTGCCACTTACCGTTTGGGCTTTTTGCCGATGGCCGGACGCATCATACGGCTCGCCATCCTCATGCAGCGGAGTGCCCATGCACGGTTGTCCTCGTCCTCGTCACGTCCCCATTTCAGGTCGCTTTTACTGCCTCCGCCGCCACGAGTTTCGGCAAACGTGGTGGCATCTTCGACCATTCCGAGGAACAACATCGTTGCACAGTGCATTATGTCTGCGCCCCGTTCCGCGATAGATTGAACGAGTGAGCCATCGAATAGCTGCCGTTCCGACACATCCATTTGTGCCGATACATTCCGGTATTCATTGACCACACTTTCCAACAATACGTCTTTGAGCAGGGTGTCCACTTTGGAGTGAACATCACGTGAATACTTGTAGGCTTCTTCCTTGAGTTCTTCGGTACGATCCTTAATGGCATCCATGTTCTCTTTGAGGTCGGTCAGTTGCCGGTCAGCGGCCTGTAGCTTCTGTTGTTTGTCTGCCAGTTGTTTGTTGATGCCTACCAACTCTTTTTCCAACGTTTGAATCCGGATTGCCAACTCTGCCGCATTACCGCTATTCGCTTTCAAATCCCGTTCGGCTGCCGACAGCAGAGCCTCTTTTTCCGCTTTTGACTTTTCAAGGTTATCGACCATTGTCGTAAGTCCTTTGACCCTGCGCTCTGCCAGACGGATGTCCGATTGAAGTTCGGAGAGTGCCTTCCGGTGACGGTCGATATTTTCCTCGATGGTCGTACACTCCTCGGAGAGCATACGGCGATACTCTTCGGTTGTCCTGTGGCGTGCGCCCGTTTCGGATATGCTCGTTCCTCTCGACATTCCCCACTTGGTATTGACTTCGGCGAAAAAGTCGGTATGGAGTTGTTTCATTCTCGCACTATATTCAAACTTGTCCTTTCCGGCGAATATTTCCTTGTACGCAAAACGGCCATCCTTGATTGGCAGAAGCGTACAATGCACGTGCGGATTCAACTCGTCCAGATGTACAATGAATGCGGCGATATTCTGCTCACCGTACTTGCCACTAACGAATGAGTACACGTCCTTTGCCCAACGTTCGATTTCACCCTCCCTCCTGATGTGTGTGTTGTACGCACCTTCTTCAAAGTCCACCTGCTGCGTACCGAATGCGAGTTCGTGCATCCGTTTACGAGATCCGCCGAAAATGATATTTACCACCGTGCGGAACTTCGGTTCAGCCAATCCTTCGTTGGGGTCTTTGATTCCGCGACGGCTCAATATGTCTGCCATCCGTTCCGGGATGTTGCGGGTCGTGTCGATGGGACGTATCTTGCCTCCGGGTACAATCTCGAAGTTCAGGTGTTTGCGCGTGGGGTCGTAGTTGCCTTTGCTCATGGCGTATTTCTCCGCACGTTCGCTACGATCACGCAGATGTTCGTTGCTTTGGGCGGCGGTGATGCCTTTCGACACATGCACATCGAGCACTTGTTTCTGATTTGTCATACTGTTTCTTTGTTGTTGCGGACAATCCGCCGTGTCCCAGCTTGCTGCTTGTATGGACACTGTTCCCGCCGATGAATGTCGGTCGGGGTATTAGGCTCCCCCTTCCCTTTGTTTCGTGGCATACGGGCAAGCCCGTGTGTCTCCTATAACCGGCAGGATACCTGTAACGGGACAGAGGCGGATTGTTCGAGGTTATACAATCTGTTTCCGGTTCCCGATTTAATCCGCTGGCTCCTGTGTCCTTGCCAAAAGCGATAAAAAGGGTTTGCGAAGCGATTTGAGGCGTTCTTTGTCATCGTCCGTGTCGAAGGTCGTCTCACACGCTTCGGTATCGAGAATCAGCTCCGCAAGCTCTTTGGATGCCTCGATGAAGGATACCCATTCTTCATCGAGGTCATGACGAAAGAACTCAATGAGCGGCGAGCTGTCATCGAATCTCGATTTCCACAATACTCGTTGCAAGGCTGCGTGGGCAATACATCCCAAGGCGGTCTTACGAATTTCCTCTTCCTGTTTACCGGCGTGTGCCGATGCCGTGTCGATATGACTGTCCGGACAGTGACGGCTCTCGTATCCGGTCATTCCGGTCATCGCCTGATGGACGACCTGACCGCAGAGGTTGCCGACATCCGCAGAGGTCGTTTTGCCAACTATCCAATCGGACAATACCTCTTGCAGTTGTATGGCAAAGTCCGGCTGTCGCTGTACAACGAATGTGGCCGAAGACTGACCGGATTGCACGGGCATGGTGATGACTATGCTCTTTGCGAGCCTGGTGCGTTTTAATTGTCCGAACGCCTCCAATGTTTCCAGAAACGAGCGGACAGTGGCACGATGCCAATGCCACTCCGTCGCAAGGTCGGAAATGGTCACATGACACTGGCAAGGCTGAAGGTCGTAGTCCTGTTTCCTTAGAAAAGGGGAAATAAAACCTGCCAGCGATTTGTCCAGCAGGTCACAATAGGCTTCCGTCCGTGTCTTTCGTTCGCCGACTTTTTCTTTAAGGTAGTCGAATACCTTTGCGTCCGCCACTATGACGGCAGGGATTTCTTGCTTATTTTTCATTATCGTACTGTTTTTGATGATTGTTATTTTGCGGATGAATCGGACTGCCGTTATCCGCATTATGCGGCAACCCTGCGTGATGATTATCGTAATATGATTCGGACAGTGTTTGAGAATGCTTCACCCATTCGGTACGTTTTTCTGCGTCCTTGCATTCGGACATGACCCGAACAGAGGGATAGAACAGGGCAGCCAAAAGAAGAAAGGCGACAGTTACCGACAGCGTGTACAAATGCGGTACGAATCCGATGACCACTGCGGCCAATGCAAGGATGACAAATGCACGAGGGCAATCTTGCAACTTGCGGAACCAGTTATCCGTCCGCTTGAATGAGAACATGGCGGAACAGATTCCGGTAGATAGCAGGATGCCAAATTCGCCGATATGACCGCACGCATATACATAGTGAAAAAGGAGCAGGCATATCAACCCAATTTGCGCATAGAGCTTGCGAGCCTTGTCGCTTCGTGCCATTGCCATGTAAAAGACTGCCATGCACCGTTTGTTGCTCTTGTACAATGTCAGCGACACCGCAAAGGGTATAGCACAGAAAACGAGTTGCAGGATATTCAGTAACATAGGTAGTATGGTTTATCTGGTATGTGAATGGGACGCACCATGAGTTCCAATTGGACAGTGCCATAAGTCGCCAACCGGATAATGGTTTCGGCATCTGCCGCAGAAAGGTACATCGCCGCCTTTTTGATGCGTTGTTTGAATTGGGGGTTCTGCTTGCGATAAGTTGCCAACGCCTTGTCCAGTTCATGCTCCGGAATATGCCATACTGTCCCTTCGGCATATTCACCTTGCGTTTTGAATGCACGCAACACCAGCGTGCGGGAAACGAGGTAGTCAGTCCTGTCGGTTCTCGAAATGATATTCTCCTTGTAAAGATTGTCATCGGCAACCTCTATCCACGTCCGGTAGGCGTTGATGCAATAGACCATTTGTCGGTACAGCGTGTTCCTCATATAAAATTCATCAGCACATCGGCCTTGTCTTTTTTATACTTCAAGAACCCGCCTTTGGAATGGAGTTCCAAATCGAGGCACAAGTCTCCATACATCTGTTCCAAAGAATCATAAATCGTGACGATGATGCTGTTTACCTTGCCCTCGGTATCCGTCTTGGCGTTCATCTTGAACATCTGCCCGAAAGCCGGATTCGAGTACGCGCAGGTGCTATGCCCGAATTTCTCGGAGCGCATAGGGATGTGGTGATAGAGCGTTATCAGCTCCATATCGTCCTCGAACATATCCATCACCTCGTCCAAATCATAAGGATTGCGTAACGGAAACGTAAGCAGTACATAGTCACCATAGAACTGCGGTTCCTCCATAGTCGTCACATCGAGCAACTGGGGCAGTTGCAAGGGAACGAACGTCATGAAGTCATCATAGAAGTGTCGTAACATAATCATATTGTTTTTCGTGTTATATCGTTACAGGGTGTGTATGAATGCCTCCAACAGCATTCCGGGCAATTCGTCCAGCCGGTTGTTCCCGGATTGTAGGATTTTACCCAAAACCTCGAAAGCGTCGGATGTCTGCATGGCAAGCGTGTCAAGATGCCGTCTCTCCTCGGATGAAAGCAATGCCATACAAAAGCCGTCCATTGAAGAATAAGGCTGGAGGAGCATCCAGATATAGGCTTGCGCCTGTGCCGGTGTCCTGACTTTTTTCTCGCGGATGTTGTCGATACAGGTCTGGATATTCTGAATCAACCTGCGGTTGGTACGCATGGCCAAATAGACCATCGCGTCCTGATAGGTGATGTCGTTCCGCTCGGCGGCAAGGAATACCTGTGAGCAGCATCGCTCCGTGTCATGTGTGATATCGGAAAGATCCACACCATCGAAATCGGACAGACGTGAGAGGAAAGCACGGAATACGGCATCCTCTTTTTCGATATAAATAGTCAGGTCGGCTATGCAGTGGATGCCGTAATCAATTGTTTGTGTCAGCACGTCCCGATAGGCAGCAAGAATACGTTGTCGATTCCCCGGATAGGCGGGATGGCTGTCCAACGAGGTAAAGAACGGGCGGATTGCTTCAGCCGCATGATGTAGTTCTGCATCTTTCAGATGCGGTGAGACCTGTTCCTTGACCAGCAGCACATCCTTATAAGTACAGGGGTTCGACAAAGCCAGTCGGGAAAATTCCATTCGGATGGAATCGTGCGTCCGTTCGCAATCCTCAATATGGACAGAATGGAACCGGCCGAGCGTGTCTCGTTCGAGATACCGGAAAACGGAATCCCTTACGGTTTGCCATTGCTTGAGGTGTTCGGCCAAGTCTTTAATGGAAAGGTTGTCCAGCTTGCGTACATCGGACAGATATTCCCTGTATGTTCCGGCAGGGTCGCTTTTGACATCCGCCAGACGTTTGCCATTTCCGCTATCGCAAGATGCACACATGAAAATGGCAATAGAAACGGCAATTGTTTTGGCTATAATCATGTGTCGTTTTAAGTTCGATTTTGATGTTTTCATACTATATTATTTCGTACTATTTTGCGCAAAACTATATAATTTTCGATACTCCGTATCATTCCAATCGTATTTTGCGCATTTTTTAATATCGTACTTAATGGTATGATTTACAATGAAAACAAGTGAAAGAAAAAGAGTAATTAGAGGGCTGTTCTTGTTTTTTAATATAGTATGATTTGAACACTCAAATAAAACTCGTATCTTTGCACTTATTATCATCGGAATTGTATATTGACATGGCAAAAGTTGGTTATATATTCAAGGCAAACTCCTATGATGCGTTTGACGCGGACAAGGAATGGATGCTCCAGTACGGTTGTGTACAAGTGATAGAGGAATCGGTCAAACACGAGACGCTTAGACCGAAGTGGAAACAACTCATGTCGAATCTTGAAAGAGGGGACGAACTGGTGGTATCGAAATTCAGCAATGCCGTGCGCGGTTTGCGGGAACTGGCGGCCTTGATCGAGCTGTGCCGGATTAAAGTGGTGCGCATCATTTCCATACACGATAACATTGACACATGTAATGAACTGTTTGCCGAGACGACACCGGCAGAAGTGTTGATGATGTTCGGGGCACTTCCGGAAGAAGTGGCCGTACTGCGAAAATCATCGGATAAGATTATGCGCCTGCAACAAAGTATCAACACGTCCATACTTACCAAAAAGAGTTTGAGTAAAGCGGAACGGGATAAGAAGATTGTGGATATGTATAACGACGGTTATTCAATCCGGGATATATGGAAAGAGAGCGGTGTCCGGAGCAAAAGTACAGTGTATGGAATACTCAATAAGTACAGGGTACAACTTAACAGAAAACCCGGACGTGTACCGGGGCTACGGAAATAGACAGGAGCAATACAATATCTGAATAGAATAATATATATTGAAAACCAGCTAATTATTTGCGTTATCCGCAGTTTTTTCGTACCTTTATATTGAGATGTATTAACTAAAATGAAAGAGTTATGGGAGATATTATAATTGTATTGTTGGTATTCTTCGTTGTTGGGAAACTCCTGAAAGGAGTATTCGGTGGTTTCAGCAAGAGCAGCTTCCGGGATGACAAATAAGCCTGCAAAGGTATTGGTAAATGAGGACAGTCGTGAATTTATAAAAGGACATGGAATGCGACAAATGGCAGTTTTGTCAGAATATAACAGAAATTATTCTTGTGAAAATATAAACGGAAAATTCCCGAAACAAGAATCCAGGATACATTGAAAAAAACGTATCCTGAATCCGTGTTGAGCATTATCTGCATAGGATGCTTAAGAAACCCATCTGTAACCTTCGTCTGTCAGCTCAAAGTATTCGTCTATTCCCGGTTTTACATAAAACATGATTTCAAAGGCTTCGTTACTTCCATCTTCGGGTATAGTCATGTCGATTTCTCCATTTCGGACAATTCCTCTTCCTACATTGGAGCCTAAATCTTCATCGGCATAGGCATAATGAAATTCAACATCAGGGAATTTCTCGGAAAGTTTTTGTATGAGTTGTGGCACTCCACTCCAAGCTGTATCAAACCAAAGCACGTTCGGCTCGTCAAATTCCTGATTATAGGCATTCCATTTTGTACCCCATGTTGCGATAGACCATTCGTACCAAGTGGTATAACCGTATTTTTCTTGATTGTTCAGATATGCCGCCCCAAGCTGCAAAGTTTCTTTTCTGGTTTTTTCATCCTGATTTTCCATCCATTGAATCGTCCTCAATTCTTCTTGTGAATTGTTCGGCTTCCGTTGCATTGCGATGATATATCGCATACCAAATTCTCCACGACTTGACGCTTCTATCAGTAATTCTTTGGGCATCGGGATAATGTTGTTGAAGTCAATGTAGCAGGGCGTATTGTCTGCATCATTTTCTCCTTTTAAGAAATTCATTACGCTTTGTACGGTTTCTCTGTCTGCGTTTATTTCTAAACGGTTTGTTACATGATTAGGCATGATTCTGATTTTTGAAGTTGTTAATATGAGTTGTTATTTACCCTTTTGTCGGTTCTTTGTTGATTGAACCGCTTTGGGGTTTTATGGATGCGGTACACGGCTGTCGTTACAACTTCATACGACGGCTTTTCTTGCCAAATTACTCTTACGCAGGAAGGAAGAATTTTGCAAGAAATACACTTCAAGCCACCGGATCAAGTGAGACGGCCGACCTTTGCATCTGATAAAAACAAACCGGTGATAGCCTGAAGAACAGAAAGGACATATGTAAAGTAAGTGTACGAGGGAAAGGGCTGTTTCCCATGCAAGTGGCGGTAAATAGGCTATAAAAGTACGATGTGTGGCAACCTGGTAGTGAGCAAAGAAAAAGCGGCGTGATAGCCGCTTTTATTTGTATAAGGCAAGAGGTTATTTCTTGCCTTTTTTCTTCCCCTTCTTAACCGGTTCCTTGGGGGCTTCTTCCTTCTCGACAGTCGGATAGAACTTGACTGCCACCATCACGATGCGGTTGTGCTTCACACCGGCATTGTCGCTCCATTCTTCGGGTTTGAAATACCCCTCGACGGTAAGCATCGTGCCCTTGGTCAGTTGGTCGAACGACCCCGTGTTCTCGTTCTTGCGCCATGCCTCAAAGTTCATAAAGGCGGAAACGCGGTTGGAGTCCTCGCCGTTCTTCTCCAGTCGGCTTACTGCCAAAGAAAAACGTGCTACACTGGCGTTGGCGAACTGACGGATTTCTGCATCTTTACCTACGAATCCGGTCACAGAGAAATTGTTTTCAATCTTTTTCATAATGAATTGCTTTTAGAAGTTTTTAATCAATTTTACGCTGCCTCAAAAAGTAGGTGCAGAAAAGGGATGCACCAAGGATAGCGTATCAATACTCTTTATTTTTAGCCGCAGGCAAAACCGCAAGGCTCGATAGAGGAAGATTGATGCGGCTACGCCATTGGTCAAGACTTCCGGAAGTCGTTCCCGGCTGCATACTATCTTTGCAACGGAAAAATGATGATGACTTCGCCGGAAAGCCATTCCGAAAAAGAGCAGAGGACAGCAGCTTCGGGTTCGGTTACATGAAAGAGCATATCCGTCCGCTGACATCATGTAGCCTGTTTCGGCGGTAAGTCCGCAAGAAACGGCAGGATTGGAAATGGTGGCAGTTCGACTTGATTTGAGGCAGCAAGAAGAGGAGCACCAACTCTCCAAACGTTGCATGACTGTGAGGGAATATCAACGAAGTCGCAACAAAAAGGCGTGGCAGCATATCGAGGTGATTATCATGTCCCGACTGGATGAGATGAAAGGAGCAGAGGGGAAGAAAAAGGCAACACCTGTCTTATCGGCAAAGCGGAAGTCCGCTTTTCACGAATGACCGGTTTTACAAAAGGATATGGCGCAGCCAAAAAAGAAAGATAGGATTATACAAAAGGAAATGGCGGGTGGCTGAAATAGTCGGTTGCCCATTTCAGCCTGTTCCCCCGTCTTCAAAATTCAGTCATGATTACCCGGTTCTCAAAAATTTTGGCCTGATCGCTGGGGCGTCTTTGACAGACCCACAGATGATGTGCCCCATAGCCGAATACGAAATAGTCATCAAGATGTGTTTCCGTTTTCAGACGTTCCATACTGCTACGCAATTCCGCTTCGTCGATTGAAAAAAGAATTGTGTTGATGATACGGAAATAAATATCCGTTGCTTCATCGCTGTAACGACAGAAGACATTTTCGATTGTAACTTTCATGCTCTTGGTTATTTAACTTCAACAATATTCTCAATTCTCCCGTAAAGTGTGGAACGCAAGGCTGTTTTGTCGATTGCGTAATATTCAGCTATATGCCCGTACTGTTTGACGAAATATTGCTTGAGAACATCCGAGAAATCGAAGTAATAGCCCATCAATGCGATGCCTTTCTGAAAACGGCAGCATCCTCTTACTTGTTCTGT
Organism: uncultured Muribaculaceae bacterium; assembly: GCA_910584665.1. Classification (GTDB taxonomy): domain Bacteria; phylum Bacteroidota; class Bacteroidia; order Bacteroidales; family Muribaculaceae; genus JAAVFS01. The sequence goes on from CAJUBL010000025.1 coordinate 12,678, forward strand.
AAGCCAATTTTTGTCATCACGGGTCAATTTGCCTCCATTATTGAGGCATTCTCGTAACCTGTAAACCTTGCAGTCTTTCAGTGTCGCCAATTCCGGCACATCCCATTTGACGAATTTGAACGCTATTTGTCCCATAACATCACCCTTTTAATCATAGATAATTACTTCATCACGGTATTCCGCTATCTCCTTGCCATTGCTAAGACGGACGACTATCTTATTGCCGTAATCTCCCACGACCGTTCCCTCTGTATATCCTTTGTATGGAACGAGTAGGCTGCAATGTGCGCCAATAATTTCGGTTACTTCTTCCGATTCGTACATACGATTGCTGTTTTCTGTTGTCATTTGATTTTCTTTTTTATCCCTCATGTAGTATTTACTACTTTCGGGATTGATTGAAATTATGTCGCCTCATAAGGTGTCATGGCTCTTTATGCAGGGTTTCACAAGCAAATACTACCTCTGATTGCAGAGTGTGGAGATTTGGTCGTGAACCGTCAGGCTCCGACCTTGCACAAAAGAAAGACAGGACATATACCTTTGCGACACAATTCTCATCAGACAGACCGAAAGTCGGTACGCAATGGTGCTCCGATAAGAGGGAATAAATAAAATAGGATTGCAGCGAAAAGAGAAAATACAGGCTTTGGGATTCTCTTCTCTTTTGGCTGCATAAAATATACCGCTAAAAGAACTGAAGAAATGGTTTAGTTTAGGATATTAGTCATATATATGCTAAACTAAATAAAACTAAATATAGGCAGGTACATTTACCTGTCCGTATGTTTATGTCTTTATAAAAAAGCATATCTTTGCAAAACGGATGTCCCTTGAAAGAAAATCGAGGTTTGCACTTTGAGGTTTGCGATGTTTGTCAGAGGACGAAGATTATGCAAGAAAGTCGGAAAAATGACGTCGAGTGTGAACAACTGAAAGGAATGAAAAGTAGTGCAAGCAAAAAAGACGGGAAATCGCAAAAAAGATGTTTTTGTTCCTATTTTGTTTCTTTATTTCGAGAAACATTTATATAAAATTCTTATTTACAACGTGTTATTATATATCAAAATAACATTTTCCAGATTGATTAATATGATATCTTTAACGGGTCCGTTACACAGGTATGACGCATACCTGATGCAGAAAGTGACACAAATTAACAAAAAAAATGATGCGGTTTTTAACGAAACGCGACTTTTTTTGTACCTTTGGCTACACTTTAGATACTATAGACCGGTAAAATCAAAATATATCTTGATTTGCTCTCGACTTATGAGTATCTTTGACTTCGTCTTAGATACTTCCGCTCGGAAAAGTTCAGGCAAGCTTGCCCTTTTCTCTCGACTTATTAGTATCTTTGTTGTGCCCGAAACTTCAAGTGTCAGTTGCCGTGGCCTTAAGTTAAACCATAAAGAACTAACAATAAATAAATTATCAAACAAATGTCAACAAAACCTGTCAAGAAACAAAGTAATCTCGTCGCGATTATCACAATGTTCTTCATCTTCGCGATGATATCGTTTGTTACAAACATGGCGGCTCCGTTTGGAAATATCTGGGGCTTCCGTTACGAGTGGGCCGGAATGGCCGGAAACTTAATGAACTTTACGGCCTACCTTTTCATGGGTATCCCCGCAGGTAACATGCTTATAAAGTTCGGGTACAAGAAAACCGCCCTCATTGCCCTCGCAGTGGGTGCTGTAGGTCTTGGTATCCAGTTGCTGTCGAGCGTCGTGGGAGACAACATCATCGTACTCGGTGATGAATCAAACCCGACTACACTCAATCTGTTCATTTATCTCTTCGGTGCTCTGGTGTGCGGATGTTGCGTATGTATGCTCAACACGGTTGTGAACCCCATGCTCAACCTTCTCGGCGGAGGCGGCAACAAGGGTAACCAGCTCATACAGACCGGTGGAGCTCTGAACTCCCTGTCAGGCACACTTACTCCGCTGCTCGTGGGTATCCTCGTGGGAACTCTCACCAAGGAAACCACAATGTCGGCCGTGGCACCGCTTGTAATCACAGGTATTATTATATTTGTGCTGGCATTCGTTATCATCTCGTTTATCAAGATCACCGAGCCTCAGGCCAACCTCAGCAAGGTGAAATACGAGCACAGCCCGCTGGCATTCCGCCACTGTCTGCTCGGTGTCGTGGCTATCTTCTTCTATGTGGGTATCGAGATCGGTATTCCGGGAGAACTCAACGCATGGATAAGCCGTGAGAACTTTGAGGGAGCCGCTGCGGTAGCAGGATCACTGGCCGCACTTTACTGGCTAATGATGCTTATAGGACGTTCACTCAGTTCGGTAATCAGCGGCAAAGTTTCGTCACGTACTCAGATGATAACTTCATCGACAGTCGCTATCGTCCTTGTCCTTATCGCCATTCTGCTTCCTGAGGATATCAAGTTTACCTCTCCGTCTATCGAGTCGCTCAACATCACATCGGGCGAAGTGCCTTTGAAATGTCTTTTCCTGTTCCTTTGCGGTTTATGCACCTCGGTGATGTGGGGCGGTATCTTCAATCTCGCAACCGAAGGTCTCGGCAAGTATACTGCCAAGGCTTCAGGTCTGTTCATGATGATGGTTGTCGGCGGCGGCATCATGCCATACATTCAGGACTGGATCGGTCGCAACTACGGTTATGTGATCAGCTACTGGCTTGTATTCGCCATGCTGGTTTACATCCTGTATTACTCGCTTATAGGTTCCAGAAATGTGAATAAGGATATTCCCGTTGATGAGGAGCCTGCTGACCTGCGTGATCTCTGATTCTTTCCGGGAATCGATGACCGTCAATGGACTTATGCATAATTCTGAAATAAAGACTAACCTATAAATTCACTGTTGTCCCGACCTGTGGCTCGCACTCCCCGTGATGCCGCAGGCCGGGCAACCAACTTATTTATCCTAACATCACATTACAAATGAACGACTCTAAATTACTTAACCGCGCAGCAGACAACATACGTGTGCTCGTGGCATCAATGGTCGAAAAATCCAAATCAGGTCATCCCGGCGGTGCCATGGGAGGCGCTGATTTTGTAAATGTTCTTTACAGTAAGTTTCTTGTTACTGATCCGGACAATCCCACATGGATAGCCCGTGACCGTTTCTTCCTTGATCCCGGTCATATGTCGCCTATGCTTTATTCGGTACTGGCTCTTACCGGAAAATATACTTTGGAGGAACTTCAGCAACTGCGTCAGTGGGGGAGTGTCACTCCAGGTCACCCCGAGCTTGATCCCGAACGCGGTGTCGAAAATACTTCAGGTCCACTGGGCCAGGGACATACGATGGCTGTGGGATGTGCCATCGCTGAACGTTTTCTTGTCGCCCGCTTCGGCGAAACGGTAGCCCACAAGACATATGCCTTCATCTCCGACGGCGGCATCCAGGAGGAAATCTCGCAGGGAGCCGGACGCCTGGCCGGTCACCTCGGTCTGAGCAATCTCATCATGTTTTATGACTGCAATAAGGTGCAGCTGTCGACAATGGTTGATGCCGTTGACCGAGAGGACTATGCCGCCAAGTACCGTGCCTGGCACTGGAACGTGATAGAGATCGACGGTACAGATCCTGCCGCCATTACCAACGCTCTTACCGAAGCTAATGCCGAGAAAGAGCGTCCTACCATTATCATAGGACATACAGTCATGGGCCGAGGTGCAGTGAAAGCTGACGGCACATGTTTCGAAGGCCAGTGCAGTACTCATGGCCAGCCACTCAGCAAGTCCGGTGCCGACTATGCGGCTACAGTGAGGAACCTTGGCGGAGACCCGGAGAATCCATGGCAGATATGGGACGATGTCAGGGAACTGTACGCAAGCCGCGAGAAAGAACTCCGTGAGATTGTCGCTGTACGTCATGCCGCCGAGAAGGTCTGGGCCGAGGCAAACCCCGGAAAAGCCGCTACTCTTGACAACTATATAAAGGGTAAACTTCCCGAGATAGACTTTGCCTCCATAGAACAGAAAGCAAATGACGCTACCCGAAATGCTTCGGCGGCCGTACTTAGTGTTCTCGCCGAGAAAGTAGGTAATATGATCGTGTCAAGTGCCGATCTTGCCAACAGCGACAAGACCGACGGCTTCCTGAAAAAGACCCATGCCTTTGTCAAGGGTGATTTCACCGGCGCATTCCTTCAGGCCGGCGTCGCTGAGCTTACTATGGCTTCGGTCATGAACGGTATCGCGTTGCATGGCGGATGTATAGCCGCCTGCGGCACATTCTTCGTGTTCTCCGACTATATGAAGCCGGCTGTACGCATGGCCGCACTTATGGAACTTCCGGTCAAATATATATGGACACACGATGCATTCCGTGTAGGAGAGGACGGTCCTACCCATGAGCCGGTGGAGCAGGAAGCACAGATACGCCTCATGGAACAGCTCCGGAACTTCTCAGGCAAGCCTTCGGTGCTCGTGCTTCGTCCCGGTGACAGCGCCGAGACCAGTGTTGCCTGGAAGATGGCACTTGAGAACCAGTCTACTCCTACTGCGCTGATCCTGTCCCGCCAGAATATCCCTGATCTGCCGGCAACAGGTGGAAACCGCTACCGGGAGGCTCTTGGCGAGGAGAAGGGCGGTTATGTCGTAATGTCATCAGAGAAGCCTGAGGTTATTCTTGTTGCCAACGGATCGGAAGTATCGCTCCTGTGTGATGTAGCCGCTCAGCTCGAAGCGGGACAGATTCCCTGTCGCGTTGTGTCCGTTCCGTCGATCGGACTCTTCGAGGAACAGCCTCTGGAATATCGCCAGAGTGTGATCATTCCCGGAGTGAAGGTATTCGGTCTCACAGCCGGTCTGCCCTCCACACTGAGAAGTCTGACCGGTCCATGTGGCGAAGTATTCGGCCTTGACCATTTTGGTGCATCGGCTCCCTACAAGGTACTTGATGAGAAATTCGGATTTACAGTACAGAACATCACGGAAACTGTGTTAAAATTTATCGGAAAGTGAACAAAAAAGGGTCAAAATGCATTTATTTACTGAAATGAATGTAAAATAGTTTTAACAAAACAGACTAACCTTTTAAAAAACTCAGTAAAATTAACCTATATTAAAAAAATAAGTCGTATCTTTGACCCCTGTAATCGGCCCCAAATGCCGATTGCGCAGAGTTTCAGCTATTTAGAGAATTTATAATATCGTAATAAGTACAGTTTATGAAAAAAACAATTTTTGCTATCGCATGTGCTCTTTTCTTAGGACAGAGCATGGTGGCTCAGAACGATGAGGTAGTTCTCGTTGAGGATCCCACCCAGGGCGTTATCGTGAATCGTTTCCAGGACAACTGGTTCCTCGGTGTTGAAGGAGGTATCAGCTTCCTTAACAACCGTCACGGAGAAAATGTGGGTTTTAAACACCGCATCGCTCCTGAGGCTGAGATAACCGTCGGCAAGTGGTTCTCTCCTCTCTTTGGTTTCCGTGCCAATATTGACTGGTTCCAGAGCAAGGCTGAGTACAAGATGAACTATTTCGGACTCGCCGGTGACGCAATGCTGAACCTTACCAACTGGTGGTGTGGTTACAAGGCAGACCGTGTATACAATGCATCACTGTATGCCGGTGCCGGCATCTACGGCCGCTACGCCAAGGACGAGAACAACAAGTGGGACTATACCGAGTCTCCGCTTATCATCGGTCGCGTAGGCTTACTGAACACATTCCGTCTCAATGAGCACTGGCAGTTCCTTATCGACCTGCGTATTGTAGGCAGCGATAAAAGTCTTGTCAACCTGTCAGACAACCGCGAGAGCTACGGTGGCCAGATCCTTCTTGGCTTCAACTACAACTTCGGCAAGTCGACATGGAACGCACCTCTCGTACCCGTTTGTCCCGAGCCCGAGAACTGCGATGCCCTCCGTGCCCGCCTGCAGGCTGCAGATGCTCGTATAGCCGATCTCGAAGCTCAGCTGAAGGCTTGCCTGGAGCGTCCCGTACAGACTGTCGCAGCCGCACCCGAAGCCCCTCTTGCCACCATATACTTCCCCATCAACTCTTACACCTTGAACCGTTCGGACCGCAACGTTCTCGGAGCTATCGCCAACATCATGAAGTCTAACCCCAATCAGGGTTACGTCCTCACAGGCTATGCCGACAACTATACCGGTACTGATGCTTATAACGTTCGTCTGCGTCATAACCGTGCCAACAGCGTACAGAAGCAGCTTGTCCGCAATGGCGTTCCTGCTTCACAGCTTGAGGCTACCATCAATAATGACAATCTCAACCCCAACGGAGAGAAGTTTGTAGCTCTTGATCGTTGTGTGACCATCACAGAGAAAAAATAATATCATCAGAGGATATTAAAATCCATATAAAGGCGGGTTGTCCGAAATGAACAGCCCGCCTTTGTCATGTCCGATGACAGTGAGATTAACAGACACCTCCGTCAGCAAGCCGGATGCTACAGCGTAAGACATTCGGGTTGGGCGCGGCCCTGTTCCGGAAGTATGCGATCTCTGAATAAGATCTCCGGCCCGTTGCAGGATGCGGGGAATACGGCAAGTCCGGACACATAAATCTATCGGAGTGAAAACGGTCCCCGGTGCGGACCTCAGAAGTACGGCCTCGACACACAGCAAGACGAAAAGCGAGCATCACGATTCTACCGGTGACACAAAACGCCCTGATATCTCTGAATCAGGCATCGGTGATTGATTTAGTCAGCGTCCCCATACATCATTTTGAAGTATTCCATTGGCGCAGGTGCAATGATGCGGTGGATTATTTCATTCTCCGAAAAAAAGAGACCGGCTGTAGCCATCGAGAAGTAGCTGTTTTAATAGAGTCATAAACACAGACATCTCAGGTACGGAGTATCATCATTAACCAGAGTGTCTGACCGGATATCACATTGAAAGGGTGCATCTTCACAGATGCACCCTTCCTAACTAATATACTAAAAGCTGTTTATAGAATTATCTGCTCATTTCACAATGCGGGCAGTACAATTATCGATTTCAACCGATTGCTCGAATGGCCCGAACGAACGGAATGGAATTTTGTTCATGGTTGCCCCCAGACTGTTCACAACAGTTTCAGTTCCGGCCAATGAAGCAGAAGCACCCTCGGCGGTATCATGAATCTTTACAATATAGGGGTCGATCATTGAAAAATAATGACCGTTTCGGTTTGCACTGATCGCTTCTTTTTGCTTGAAAAACTCGATGCGCATTGCATTGGCAACATGGCTGCCCCATGATCCGTCATCCTCAAAGAAACCTACAGTAACAGGAGTACCGTCACTCAATGAAGTATACTCGAAAGGAGCGATCAGGCCGATAGACTCTCCCCATGTCAGATATCCTGATACGGTATCCCATACCAATGTATATAAATAATTGGTCACACCTTTATTATCGATCTCTCTTATATACTGGCCGGCCTTATATGATATAGCCCCGTTTGTGACATCAAAGAAAACCGGCAGGATATCACCGTCACCTATATCGAGAGTATACTTTGAACCATTCCGTGCAAGGATTGCGTTGAATCCGCCGCTCTTCCCGTCGGTGGTGGTAAACATAAGCAGACACGGACCAGCGATGTCCTTGTCAAAATCACACTGACATACAGGAATCTCATCCTCGATCGTTCCGACCTTATAGACAATCGTACCACGGCGTATGTGACCGGTATTGTTGGCATCCAGATCGACAATAAGCTCACCGTCAGCAATCGATACGTGACACCAGTCAGCATCCGACGACACCGACACACCGGCATTGGCCTTGACAGGGTATGTAAACGTCTTCTTATCATCATTGCTACCGATTGAGATCACACCGCCGATATCGAATATCAGACCCGACTGAATTACCGATACAGACGTTTTGCCTGTACCTGAATGAAGCGTCAGGTTCGATATACGGCCATAGAGAGACGTATTTTCAGTCACACTGACAGTAATGACATTACCTTCAACCGTAGCGGTCATCCATGGCTGATCGACATCAGTGGTAACAGTAACAGGGTGATGGGAAGCCTTGACTACTATACTACCCTGTGAGGCCGCAGCCGGAAATGACAGTTCCCTGCTCTCAATCTCAATTGTACCGGGCGTCTCAACTTCAGGATAGTCACTGTCATCACGGCACGAAGTGAATGCTACACCCGAAACAATCGCAGTTATTGCAAATATGGAAAATATTCTTTTCATAATAATTCTCTTTAATTACGTTTGACCATAGTCTCGAGATATGTCATCTGACGATAGTAATTGTCGGTACAAAGCGGTCTCCACTTGGAAACAGCCTGACCTCTTGGCGTTGCACCTACCGAGCCGGTAAAGTAATATGCGCAGAATGTATTCGGAGGCCAGCTCAGACCTTCATAGCCATTCGATACGATATTAAAGGTACCTTCTTTATCCGGATCTTTGACAAACTGCATACCTGCTGTAGTATCCCATGTAATAGATCCTGAACCGGTAGACGGATTCAGACCCCACATACAGAACCAGATCAGCTGATTGCCGTCAGTTGCAACCTGCTGAGAACAGATCTCTATTACACCGGCCGCCTTCTTATAAGTTGCGATGACATCATAATTCTTATTGATTCCCTTGACAATAAACCTGTTGTTGGCTTTATCCGGCTCAAGTGTGACATTTACAGAATACTTCTTGTTGAAATTGATTGTGAAATTTCCTATAAATTCTTCAAACTTAGAGTATGTGGGAGGTATTGATCCAATCAGTGTAAATGATGTTCCGCCGGATGTAATGCCGGTATATGACATATTCTCCGGATCATAATCAAGAGTATTTATCTCACCGTCACCGACAAAGATCGGCTCAAGGAAACGTATTCCGGTAGCTGTCGGGACAAAATAGTTTCCCACCGAATTCTCACCCCATGAGAACTCCATGTAACGGGTATCAAGATCTATCTCCACCGTAACATCAGCCGTCCCTACATTACCCTCGGCCGATGTAAGGAACATATTGTCCGAGATCCCTGCAACAGCTTCAATATACTGTTCGGCCTCACCTTCAAGCGGACGCATATACATTATGTTGCCTGTACGCTTGCCGCGAAGAGTCACAAGCTCAGGCGTTGCCTCGACGATAGCAAACTCAAAGTCGCCGTCATAAGCCTGATAACCGAAACCGCCGCCACCCCATGGTGTAGCAAAGAAATGCATAATACTGTTGTATGTGTCAAATGACAAGGTAGGACCGTTATCCCCTGTCAGTTTATAAAGACTCGACTCGAATTCACCAGGAGCAAGTTCACAACCCACTGTGACCTCTTTCTCATCAAATTTTACCGTATAGACATATCCGCCATAGCTGATATTACGGTCAGGATAATACTCAAACACCCACCCGTTCGGTGCATCCATCAGAGTCTTTTTTGTATCATCAAGGACAGCCTGCACTCTCAGCGAAGTAGGCTCATCAAAAATATCCTCCTGATCCTTAAGGCATGACTGGAAAAGCGACGATGACAGCGCGACCAGCGCAACCGATATTATCTTATTGAATTTCATAACGTTTCAGTAATTTAATGATTATTTTACAGTCAGATCAGAGAGATCGATCTTGCCGGCCGCCACATCATTCTGACGACGTTGCAGAACAGCCCGAAGCTCGTCCATATCGATATTATACTGACCTTTCATGTAAGTCATGACAATGTCGAGTTTCTGCAGTATAGCCGCCTGGCTTTCAGCAGGAGCGGCGTCCAGCATTTTGTTCCAGTCCTCGGTACTGTTGGTCACATAGATCGACATCATCTCGGCAAAGTCCTCTGTATAGGAATGCTGGGAATATGACGATATGAAACCATTCTGAAGATACTCACTGCGATACGGCTCCTCATTCCACATGTCGGCCACGTAACCGGAACCCGTCACGAGCTGAAAATCGGCCGGAATAGATTTGGTCTGGTTCAGGATATGGGTAAACTCGTGGTGAATGGTCTTGAAATAGTGAGTGTTGAGCTGAGCCGCACTATTTATGTAGGTAGGCAGATAGTTGAGACCGGCAAGGAAGATCTTACGACCTCCTTCGGCAGTTCCGAGCACATATGTACCGTTGTTCTTGTATTCCCACTCACCTACGGTATAGAACATCTTCGGGAAATAACGGCAGGTGAAATCTGTGCCGGCAACCTCATTATAGGTCTCGATACACAGATATTTGATCAGATGGGCCATAGTGATAGCATCCTCATAACGGGCCGGGACAAGATAATAGTCAAAATCACCCTCAATCTCCTCATAGCGATACTTGAAGTCTATGTTATAGGGTTTGTTGAAATTGGCAATCAGCCAGTTGTCAAGATCGGTAGGCTCCGTATTACCCGGAGTGATTACACTGATACCGGTATCGGGCTCATCAGACGAACATCCCGTAAAAGCGACAGCCGATACAGCCAGCAGTGCGACATTTAATATTTTATTTGTTTTCATTTTCTATACACAATCATTCTGTTGATATACAATTAAACAGTCTCATGGAAAATAGATTCACCGCGGATTAGCCTTGATTCCGGCATCACGCACTTTCATGGGAATCTGATGGACTCGACGCAGATCTGTCTTTGACAGGAAATCATTCTTCTTCTCGGGAATACCTGCCGAACTGTATGAACGGCGCTGTATCTCGATTCCGTATCTCTTGATATCAAACCAGCGTATACCGGCGTGCATTGTCTCCAGACGGCGGAAACCGAGCATGCACTGCAGCATGCACTCCTGTTCCGAACCATCCGCATCAATCTGAAATACCGGATGCAGACGCTTTTTGATAGTCGATGCAAGACCTGTCTCTTTATCCTCATAGCAATATCCCACAGAATTATAAAACGCGACAATCGAAGCAGGGGTAAGTACCTGTTTGCTCTTGGTGATATTCTGCATCCACGTTGTGAGGTCGGCCGCAGCCTCGTCATTACGTCTTAACATTATATATGCTTCGGCACGGTTGAGCAGGCACTCGTCGGATGTGAATGCCGGATACACAGCCCTTCTGTAACCAACACCTGCAACAGGATCGGTATACTCAAACAGATTGCTGTATTTCCAGAAAATGGCACGGTCAAGCCCTGATCCCTTATAATGTTTGGGCTGGTGCCACAACTGAGTTCTGCTTCCATAGATATTCATAGCACTCATATCTTCATTCTCTGCCAGATAGGCCGTATGGCTGTAACGCTTGCAGCCACCGGAACGGAGCGAATAGCTTGACCAGATGACACCCATTTGCGAATTAGCCGTAAGCAACAGCAGGTTGGCATTCGACGAAGCATCTATATAGAAGTTTCCGATAGCATTTATATCCTGTGTCATTGATGCGGTGCTCTTCCAGTCACGGAGCATAGTCTCCGGCTGTGAGCCGAGACACTGTGTGGCGGCATCCACCGCTTTCTCCCACTGCTCGGTATAGCAGTAGAAACGTGTTGCGAAAGCAAGCGCGGCCTTGGTATTGAAATGATATTTGGGTACACTCAGGTGGGAGTCTCCGATATACTTCAGGCCCTCCTCGATATCGGCCTGTATCTTATTATATAAATCGGCAAGATTGCCTCGTTCATACTTGGGCGCAAGCTCTGTCTCGGGAGCTTCCATATATGGAAGGCCGAGCTCACCAGCCGCATCCTTGCTCCAGGGCTGGCAGAACATGCAGGCAAGCATAAAGTGATTGTAGGCACGGCTTATGAGAGCCTCACCCCGACACTCGTCAATAACAGCCGACGGTTCGGCGGCATCACAGGCTGTGATGGCCTCGTTGCAGGCTGCGATGGCCATATATGCGCCCGACCAGAAACGCTCAAGCGACTCATTGTCACTCTCCGTCTCGTCAATCCACCCGTAACACTGGTCATAGAACGGTGTCCTGTACGGATTGGACTCTCCCAGATCATCAGTGTTATCTGACGACAGTTCCGCCACGACAATATAGTCATTCTTATTATAGCCCGAAGCCAGAATTGCCGCTATCTTGTCCTCTGAATCAAGAGTAGCACGGTTGTCAGGCATCGTATCAAGGAAGTCGTCACACCCTGTCGCTGCCACAGCTACCAAGGCAAGAGGTAATGTATATCTGATATATTTTTTCATAATTGTATTCCTTTCTTGTATTAGAAACCTATGTTAACAGTAAGTGTGAACTGCTTCGGTGTAGGAGCCGCAACGCCACCCGTGTTGAAGAACTCAGGATCCTGACCATTGAGTTTCTTGTCGGCATATATCAGGAACATATTGGTGGCCTGGAGTTTCGCACTCAGACGGGTCATACGCAGGGCTGTCAGGACTTTCTGGGGAAAATCATAATTGACCGAGATCTCTTTCATTCGTATGAAATCACCCTTGGCTACACGCGCTGTCGAATAGTTATATGCATTGTATGCACGGGCAAGATTGGAATCGTTCTTGTTCTGGCGCTTGGACGCTATGACCGGTATATTTGTACGGTACTCGTCTCCCGATACACCCCAGCGGTTCCTGAATTCCTTGGGTGTTGCAGTAAGATCGTTGTACTCGTTCTTGAACACGGGGTCCAGACGTATGACATTACCGAACGAATAGGTGACATAGACATTAAGGGTGATACCCTTGTAACGGAATATGTTGCCGAACGATCCGATATCAGTAGGATCCACACTGCCCGAATACACAAGGTTCTTGAGCTTTTCCGGATCGGATGTCTGGAAATTGATTCCGGTAGTCGAAATATTGCCTTCCTGATCAAGGAACATAGGTATACCCTCCTCGTTAAGCCCCATGAATGGGATAGAGAACAATGACCGAACGGGATATCCCTCCTGAGCGAAACCGCTGCCGGAAACAAGTTCCATCATACGCTTTGTGGTTTTCAGATCGGTAACCTCGTTCTTGTTGTACGAATAGATGAAATTGGTGGTCCAGGAGAAATCACGGGTTACAATGTTACGTGTTGTAAGCGACAGCTCGACACCATGGGACTTCATTGACGCTATATTACCGAGTTTCTGGATCTGACCGCCTAAACCCTGAGTGGTAGCTACACCGATAAGATCATAGTTGTTACGTTTGTACCAGTCAAACTCAACATTGATACGGTTATCGATAAATCCGGTCGATAAACCGAGGTTGAGCTCATGTTTTTTCTCGTATGTCAGACTTCCGTTGGCAAGATCGGCTATATATAGCGCACTCTCGTTGACACCGGCAAAAGGACGCCAGGGATTGGTTGCGTTGATAATCGAATAGGCGTTGCTCACCGAGGGGCGGTCACCGGTCAGCGAATAGGACGCACGCAGTGTCATGTGGCTCCATGTGGGATTGAAATTACTGAACCACCCCTCGTTGTGCATATTCCATGAACCGGATATATTCCAGGTAGGAAGCCAGCGTGACGAACGGCTCCTGCCGAGAGAATTGGTTCCTTCATATCGGAGTGTGCCGTTCAATGTATAACGGCTCTTGTAGGAATATGTGGCGTTTGCAAAGAATGCGACACTGCGCTGGTGAGTATTATCCATTGTATAGTACGGAGTGTTCTCCTCCTGGCCGCGCTTGAACACCTGATAGGCATAATTCGGTATCTCACCCATCTCATACTGCATTCCCCAGCCGCGGAACCATGAGGAATGACGGTCAACTGAGTTGGTCTCCATACCGGCATACACATTGACTATATGATCTCCGTTGAAAACATCGTTATAACGGGCCGAAGCACGGAAATCCCACTTGAACATATCACGGTCGGCACGCTCATAGATACCGCCGTTAGGGAGTACGGTTATCGGTAGCGCGAAAATATTGTCAGGATCGGTATATAAAAGAGGATTTCTGTCACGGATAGTAGCCGTAGGCATAGACCGATACGCCTGTGCCTGATTGGAATCATCCTTTATGAAATGCTCCTGCTGTGTGGTTGTCTTCTGTACACCGCCGAGTACTGACAGTTCCACCTTGCGGATAGGCTTGTAGGTAAGCAGACCGGTAAGACGGAAGTCGTTCACACCGAGTTCCATATAATTGTTATCAAGCTCATGCATGATATTGAACGGTGCGTAGTTGCGTGTATAGAACACAGCCGGATCGAGAGTACGTGATGTATTCATCGAGTAAGAGTACGGGTTGATATCGAAATCACGCTTCACCTCTCCGGATACCATATCGACATCACTGCCGAGAGTGCCGGGAGCCTTCTGCTTGCGGAACGACGCATTGCTTATCATGTTGAACGACACCTTGTCAGAGATATTATAGGTAGAGTTCAGATTGGCGGTGTAACGCTGTATACTGCTCTTCTTATACCAGCCCGGATCATACATAGCCGATGCCGACACATAGTGCTGTGCCTTCTCGGTACCGGACGAGATGCTGACCGAATGTGTCTGCATCACCGAGGTCGAAAACAGCTCGTCAAACCAGTCGGTATTGCGGTATTCGGCGGCACGCAGATAGTCGGCGCGGGCCTCGGGGGTGTTGGGAAGTCCGAATTGTCCCGTGGTGGAGTTGTATTCCGACATCAGCTGGTACATCTTGCCATATACACCGCTTGTCGAGGCATTGGCTATCTCGGCATAATTGAGATAACCTTTTTTTGCCAGTTCCTGATAGACGTCCATCTGATCCTGAGAGTTCATGATGTTGAACGTACTGTAGCTGGGCTTCAGACGCATGGTGAACTCACCCGTATAGTTTATCGAGTTACGGCCGGCCTTACCTTTCTTGGTGGTAACAACTATCACACCGGCCATGGCACGCGCACCATAGATTGATGTTGCCGAGCCATCCTTGAGGATATCGAAACTTTCGATATCATCCGCGTTAAGACCTGCTATAGCCGATGAAATAAGAGTTTCCGCATTACCCGACGACAGATCGTCTGCCGACACCTCAAGCACATCCTCCATGATAACACCGTCCACAACCCACAGAGGTTTCGAGCTGCCATATATGGATGTCGCACCACGCACACGGATTTTCGGTGCGGTACCGAAAGTTCCCGATACGTTCTGCACCGACACTCCGGCCGCACGTCCCTCAAGCGAACGGGAGATATCGGCCATACCGGCAAGGCGGGCTTCCTGAGCATCAACCTTGGATGCGGCACCGGTAAAAAGCCGTTTATCCATCTTGGTCATACCTGTCACCACTACCTCATCGAGTTCCTGTGCGCTCGACTCCATGACAATGTGCATGGGACCGGACTGGACCTTGGATGTATAGGTCTTCATACCCACATACTTCACTTCAAGTGTAGAATTACCTGAAGGTGCCATGATGGTGAATTTACCATCAAAGTCTGTTGCAACCGCGTTTCTGGTTCCCTGTATGGATACCGTAGCACCTATCAGAGGCTCTCCGTCCGAATCGACTACCTGGCCGGTCACCTTGACCTGGGCGAAGAGTCCGATGCCAATGAACAGACCTAACAATGACAACAAAAATCTTTTTTCCATAAAATTAGTTAATATGATTGTTTAAACTCTATATTTAACATAACAGCATTTTTACTAATAAAATCTCATTATAACCGCTTTAGAATTTATTTTTTAAATGAATAAGCTGAATTCCGTTTGAATCTGTAAATTTCAGACACTCCAAAGATATATTATTTGTTTTAAAGATTATTAACTACCCCCCCCCATTTTAAATAATTTTAGCCAAATTATGTCTCAATTAACCAATGTTAACGCAATTTGTATACATGAAAACAAGGCTCAGACAGCGAAACCGAGAGAAAACAATGACCTGTGCAATCACTTACGATGAAATGACTGCATGTTATCTTTCTGATGATTATGGATTATGCGGCCTCAGGTCTGAATGGCGTCAATAAACTGACGGGCTATGGCGGATGCACCGAAACGGGATGCTATGACTCTGTGCTGGATCTGACGGTCACATGGATGATCTATGGCCGAGGCAATAGCTCCCGATATACCGGATGGATCTCCGGCGGTAATATAACCGGTATCACCATCGGTAACTATATCCCGCTGACCGCCGTTTCCGGTCGTCACGGGAGTACAGCCTGAAGCCATACCCTCGATTACGGTACCTGGAAGCGTCTCAAAGCGGGATGTCGACAGAACGACCGTAGCACAGGCAAACAGTTCGCGCAATACAGCCTGATCGGAAATACGACCTGTGTGTACATGTGGAAATTCAAGACCGGCCAAAGCGGAAGCATCACGCAGATCTCCATAAAATACCGCCTGACATCGGCCTGCAATATCCGGACGCTCCCGGGCAAGCACATTAAGAGCCTCGACAGCAGTCGGCAATCCCTTGATCGGGTCATCGAGACGTGCCGCACCCATAACAATCAGAGTCTTCGAGCAATCGACTCCGGCAGGAATTGCAGTGCCACGCGGCTCAGTATAGAAAAGGTCGGCTGGAAACGCATTATGTATTACTCTGACATCATGGTCCCGCAATAACGAACCGGCCCGCGCACAGCCGGCCAGCCACGAACTCACGGCAACCATTGTCATAGACGGTGATGAGGAATACAGCTTCCGCTTCTCCTTCCAGCCACGACGCGAAAGATCGTTCTCCACCCTGCCATTCCTGAAATAACGGCAGTTACCGCAACGTTCAAGATACCCCGTGCAGTCAAGCGCGTGATGACATGCACCGGTAAAACACCACATGTCATGCATCACCCATATCACACGCCTGCCTGAAGACACAAGCCGCCTGACGCCACCGAGCGACACCATACCCTGGTTGATCCAGGAAAGTATCACGGCATCGGCACCCTTTACAAGAGGATGCCGCGTCAGATCATACCCAGTATCGGCTATCGAGACCTTGAACAGATCGGCGCGGTCAAAACCGTTATGTGCGAAAATCCATGCACGCTCCCACAGAAAGCGGGCACGCCGGCCTACCCCCGTACCGATGACATGCACACAGGGATCATCGCCATATTTGTTCATCACCAGCATCGAGGCATCAGCTCCTGCGTCGCGCAAAGCATGCATCAGACGGTGGGTCACCACTGCGGCGCCACCGTTAAGGTCACTGTTGCATATAAGTACGACTTTCATCTCAGCGTCCTACCTTGTGGAGCGTGTCGATAAGACGCTCACCCTGGCCTATAGTATAACCCTGACTCAGATATACCACACGGTTGAATGTATCGGCAATAAGAACGACCGGAAGCTGCTTCACATCAAGATCAAGCGACGAAGCGATCTCTGCGGCGACAGTACCGTCAACATCTGTACCATATACGATGTTGGACGGCATATTTCCGAAACGAGCCGCGTCAAAGCGTCCGGCCGCATCTGCATCCAGGAACAACAGCAGAATAGAGCCGCCCCATCTTTCAAAGTCTGCTTTATACTGTGCTATATCATTAAGAATATGAGTAGTAGGTTCATGATTGGGCTCTATGAGCGCAATGACATAGTAGCCGCGGCCTGTTGTCGACAGGATCGACCGGTCTGAATCTTCACTAAGATTATGGTAGATGTTCTCGCTGTTGAACGAGCCCAGAACCTGTACATCGTCGGCATCCTGACGCATCACGAGCCGGCGCCCGACCCGTTCACCTTCAGATACGGAAAACAGCTCGACACGTGTCAGCACCGTTCCGCTGGCCATACGTTGTCCGGATACAAGCATATACTGCCCGGATTCCACACTTGCCGCAGGACCGAATATCGCCGAACAGGAATCCCCGTCGGGATAGTTAAGCAACCGGGCCTGTCCATCACCGTCAATACGGGAAAGTGTGAAATGATAATAATACAACGGATCGGTCATACGGCCTGTCGGCTCGAACGTCAGCGACAGACTTCCACGCGGGCTGTCAGTCTGCTCAATACCGTCATCAAACCTTACGTCATGCCACACACCGCCGGTATCGGCATACTGAGGTTTCAGCATCACCGGATCAAGACGGGCCGGAATACCCATAGACCTGGCGCCGGATACAAAAAAAATGTCACGTGAGACGTCATCGGCCACACGACCGTCGAATACCTGACGCGGACTCATGCAAAGATGCTGAGGGTTCCACCCGTTGTCAACAGCAATGCTGTCAGCACACCATTTCACCCAACAGTCAGGATCGGCGGCACACCGGGCTACAAAAGCTTTGTCAAACACCGACGACAGATAGGTCTTATAGGGCGTAAGCATCTCATCACCCACACGCGGATTCATTATATACTCTACATACAAGGCATTGTCCTGACGCGGAGTGGCGAAATGATCCTCAAGGACGGCTCCGGTGACATCACCCATATCCTTATCACTCATGACGCCAAGCATAGCCTCGGCCAACGGATCACCGGCATGCCTCTCAAGATAATCAGATATGACATGATGGTTCCCTGACGCTTTGGCAAGAAACGGACCGTCGTCGGATCTGAATGTCGCCATATAAGCGGCACGTATAGAATCCTCGGCCATCTTGCGCGCATTGTTCAAAGCCACCTGATCATCATCAGGCTGTGGCAATGACGCCGACTGGACCGGCGGAACTATGTCAAACTCCCATACACCGGCCGTTGTCCGGTCCTTGTCAAGGACAACAGTAATGTTCCCGCCATCGGCGGTCACCGACACCTTGCCGAATCCGAAACGGCCGTCACGGGAAGCCCATACGAGCAAATCTCCGAGTCCGGCGGTAAGCGAAGCGTTTCCTCCGGACGAGCTTTTCTTACGGGCTATCGTGTAGAACTCACCATAGTTATATAGCTTGAACTCGACCAAGGCGCCGTCTACAGGATTGCCATCGGTATCGACCACACTGACACGCGCCTCAGCCACCGGAGCATAGTTGGCAGTTACATTGATCTCGGTATAACAGTTGTTACAGCCCAACTGCTCCTCCGGGCCGTCATACGGTCCCATTACCTTGGTGTTCATCATCATGCCGCGAGAGGCCGGAGCATTGAACCATCCCATATCGAGTACAGGCTCCGGCTCGCAGGCTCCGAGAAAATGCCACTTGCCGTCGGCCCACACCTCCACCCAGGCATGATTATCGTCGGTATGGGCCCAGCGCGGTGTATAGACCTGACGGGCCGGAATACCCATAGCGCGGAAAGCCGCAACGGCAAACGTAGACTCTTCGCCGCAACGCCCCAATGCGCTTCTCACAGTCGCAAGCGGCGAACTGGTACGCGCATCGCTGGGACGGTACGTAACCTTCTCGTGGCACCAATGGTTGATCTCAAGAACAGCATCAGTCATTGACAGCCCGCTGATGCGGTCTTTCAGCTCGGTATAGAATACCATACGGCTGCTGTCGAGATTCTCATTATTGACCCGCACCGGAAGTACAAAATGACGGAACTCCCGCTCAGGCACGCTCCTGCCCCAAGGCATCTCCTCACGGGCCTTCATGGAAGTACGCACATTGTCAAGATAGAAATCACCACGGTAATCAGCCATATCAGGCATTGGCATATAGGCATACAGGAACTCCATCGCCTCGCGCTCAGGCACGGTCATAGCCGAGTCAAAAACAGCATAGAGCTCGGGACGCGCTACCTCGGTACGTCTTGACTCGAAATCCCGGTGGATACGGCGTGACATGGAATCGCTTCCGTTACAGGCCGACATAATCATCAACGATATGAATGAGAGTTTTATTATATGTTTCATTTCCTGTTATTTTCGGTTTCCTGTTATATTGTATACTGTCTCGGCCACCAGCTGTGTCGACGCCACCATACGCGAATACTCATCGGCTCCCGGTACTCCCATGGCGACACCGGGCCGACGATAACCCATCGCACTGTCGACCGCGCTCCTGAGCGATCCGTGAATCTCCACACAGCCGGTGGCATCGAGTATAGCACGGGCGTTGTGCGGACCGACACCGCCACCCGGCATTATAGACAGACGGCCATCGGCATACTCGACCAGCCGCTTCAGACACTCCGCTCCGGCCATGGCATTCCCGGCCATACCAGATGTCAGAATACGGTTGCATCCTAATGAAACGATTTCATCGATCGCCCTGAACGGGTCACGGCACAGGTCAAAAGCACGGTGAAACGTAATATTACGGCATGCGGAACCCGCAGCCCCGACAAGGCGCCGGCAAGTGCCGATATCTATGTTTCCGTCAGGCGACAAGGCTCCGATCACAACACCATCGGCACCCGCCCGCACGGCATTATCTATATCCATGACCATACAATCGACTTCGGCCCGGTCATACAGAAAATCACCTCCACGCGGTCTTATAAGCACATGCAACGCGATTCCCCCGATCTTGCGGGCCTCGGCAATGAGACCCGCCGACGGAGTGACACCGCCCTCCCCTAACGCCGAACACAGTTCGACACGCGAGGCCCCGCCTGCTGCGGCGGCACGCACACTATCTATTGAGTCACAGCAGACTTCGAGTATCATTTCAGTTCCAATTCTATAATATGATCAATAACATCGGGAGTCGGCGGCATTGACAGTAGAACTCGATCACCCGACTTCCTGTATTTCAGAACATCCTTGCTGTCATAAGCAAAAGCTTTCTTTATTTTCATTGTCGGGGGAAGTGTGATCTCGGTTGTGCCCGGTTTCAGCACATGCAGAAACAGACGCTTGTCTTTCATTGTCGATGTGCCCCAGCCGGCAGACCCCACCGGCGTAGCCGTCGTCCCATAGACGGTCTCTCCATAACGGTCCATCCACTCGCCGATCGCGGCGAGACGCTCGACCGCCGCCGCAGGCAGCTCCCCGCTCGGCTGCGGACCGATATTCAGCAGCAGATTGGCTCCAAGCCCTGCCGTCCTGACCAGATAGTGGATCAGCGTCCCGGGATCCTTGTAATTCTGATCCGTAAGCTGGTAACCCCACATCCCGTTCATAGTCTGGCACGTCTCCAATGGAAGACGGCTTATGGCCTGTCCCGAGAGTCCGGCGGTATTCTCGCCCGGAAGATCCCGTTCGAAGATCTGGATATCCTCGCCGGGGAACGGCACCTGATGATGGTTATTGCCCACGAGACACGAAGGCTGCAGATCATGTATCATACGGTACTGCTCGTCAAGCTGCCAGTCAAAAGGAACCGAATCGGCATCATGATCCCACCACCCGTCAAACCATATGGCGCCGATCGGGCCGTAACCGGTCAGCAGTTCGGTAAGCTGACGGTTCATGAAATCATAGTAACCCGACCAGTCATATTTTGTAGAGTCACATCCTGTAGTACGTCCGGTGCGTCCACGCGGATAATCATCACGCCCCCAGTCTATATGGGAATAATACAGATGAAGTCTGATACCCTGACGCTGACACTCTTCCGACAGTTCTTTGATAACATCACGGCCGAATGGAGTCCCGTCGACTATGTTATATGGCGACTGGGCCGTATGCCACATCGAGAAACCGTCATGATGACGTGATGTGAAACATATATACTTAGCACCCGACCGCTTGATAGCCGATACCCACTCGGCGGCATTGAAATAAGCCGGATAGAATCCACGCGCCGCCTTGGCATACTCCTCCTGCCGGGGACCATAGTTGAGATACCACTCACCCTGGGCGAACATACTGTATATACCCCAGTGAAGAAAAACCCCGAATCGGGATTCCGAGAACTCCTTCTGTGCCTTCACTATCTCCGGAGACGGAACGTAACTCTGTGCCGCGCACCCGAGCGAAGACACCACAGCCACAGCAAGAGCCAAAGCTCCCGCACGCCAGCGCGAAACAACATCGACAACTACCATAAACATTGAAATTTCAGGTTCATGGAGCAAAAATAATCAAAACATCAATAACAACCAAATCCCCACCCAGGGCAACCGCATCAAATATTTATAAGCGCAGATTCTTTCTACCCTCAGCTCCGAAAGCGTTCTGTGTCGATAATCAAGGTTGAACAATGATCGCAGATTAATGAGACCATCCGGATCTGAGTTTACCGCAAATTACGCGAATTGCGCAAATTGGCCATCCGGAAATACCAATCCTGCCCCGATCTCAACCTCACGTAATTACAAGCTATTACTATACACAAAAATAGTGAAATTTATTAGCAAATTTACTCATATTTCAATATTTTAATTTATATTTGCAAAAATCACCAACAAAACATCACCATGACAAAACAAAAGGTGTCAAAGTGGAATATAAACTTAATAATATCGGGCGAAGTGGGATTAAAACAGGCAACTGGGGCATGAAATCCGTTAAAGCCGGCCTTTGTTCAGCGGTTTCCACTTACATCGGATACAATTCAATAGGCGTATTATCGGGCAAAGCCTCCCTTTCTGAGTATCTGGCCAGTGCCGGGGTATCGACCATTTCCAACGACATTATACCATCAGTATCGATACCCGTCACATCAAATGCAAGTGTGTCAGTGTCGCCTATGATGGGGATGGGCGAAACCGGACTTTCATGCGGTCTTGGCATGTCCCTGGGATTTGATTTCGGTAATGACTGGAATGCGTCGGTTTCCGCATGTTACGGCAATCAGTATTATGGCGGAACGGCATCGTTTTCTTATAGACTGGGGTGGAGGATACGGATACACCCGGTATAATGAACAGACAATCGGAAAAGACAACACATTAGGCGCTCAGTCTGTAGGGACAATCTCAGCTCTGATCAGCGGCGTATCCATCCGGTTTTCAAATGATATACTTGGATTAACGGGGGAAAAACACGACCGCTGGCGCACAAATGCGGTTGAGATCGGATATCGCAATTATGTGATAGGCTCTTATATCAATACCAATGACGGCAGTAAAGAATCCTGGGATATCGTAGATTATCATGGGTTACCAGTTCAATCCCTACCTGTACCTCGGTATAGGCTTCGGCATCAGCTACTACCATAAAGCCGAATTATGGAACCTGCCTGTATTCGGAAACATACGCGGCACCTTACCTGTCAGGAACTCACGCGTCACTCCGTTTGTGGATCTCAAGATCGGATATTCGGCTATTGATGTCGAAGGTTTTTATTGCTCTCCATCAGTCGGTCTGAGGATCGCGACAGGTGCCCGGACGGGCCTGAACATAGGAATAGGCTACGAGATGCAGAAGACCGAATTTTACATGTGGACATTCGGCTCTTCATGGACAAGCAAGGAAAACTGCGGAGCATTTACCATCAGGATCGGATACGATATCTGACAGCGCACACGCAATCGGATAAAAACATTCACATATCGGCGGGATACACAATGCCGCTCTGGCTGCGTACCCCGTCAATAACCCTGATGGTGGTCAGCGAGCACTCAAGCGAATTAATTTCTGATTCTCTGCGGCCCGACTCTATTACATCAATAAACTCCCTGACTTCATAGTAATAGAAACTCCCGACAGGTTCTACAGGCAACGACTCGGCCGGCAACGACCTGTCATGAGGAATGAAAGTCACCCGACGCGGATTATTGATTCTGTCAACAGTCAGTGTGCCGCTCTCTCCCTGTATCTCGGTGGGAAGCACCGAATCGGCAATCTTGGAATATATCACCACGGCGTCAAATCCGTCGTAACGGGCCATCACCGTTCCCTGTCCATCGACTCCCGTCGACAGTTTCATGGCAGAAGCCGTTATCCCGGCCGGCTGCCCGAACAGCACCACCATAGGGTAGAGACAATAGACACCGATATCCATCACAGCTCCATTTGACAGTTCGGGCCTGAAAGCATTGGCCACCCTGCCCTCCTTCAGAGCATCATACCGCGACGAGTACTGACAGTAGGATGAAAAATACCGGCGTACCGTCCCGACACGATACAGATTGTCACATAACACCCTGAAAGCCGGCGAGAGCGTCGTAAGCATCGCCTCCATAAGCACAACATCATTGACCCGGGCCGACTCGATCATAGCACTCACCTCACGCTCATTAGAAGCCATCGGCTTCTCACACAGCACATGCTTGCCGGCCTCCATACACGCTATCGCCTGGCCGGCATGCACATAATTGGGCGTAGCGATATAGACCGCATCAACCGATCCCGACCCCAACATACCGTCAAGCGAAGTATAGACCTCAGGTATACCATGTTTCAGGGCAAAAGCATCCCCCGTCTCTCTGCTTCTCGAACAGACAGCCACAAGTTCAAACCGAGGGTCCATACGTCCCCCCTCAATCATACGGTCAGTAACAAAATTACTGCCCACAACACCAAATCTAATCTTCTCCATCCTGGCAGACTCTTGTAATATCAAATAAATATTGTATATAGACACAAATTTAGTCCATTTTAATCCAATACACAAACTTTAATGCATTTGCCCGGCCCGATACATCTAATAATAAAACCACAGATGAATCTGCGCTTTAAATATCTGATGCGTTTGCCTCGCGGCAAATTCAAAATAAATTCTGATTTGCTCCCGACTTATCCGTATCTCTGACTCCGTCTCAGATACTCTCGCTCGGCAAATTCAAAATAAATTTTGATTTGCTCCCGACTTATCCGTATCTCTGACTCCGTCTCAGATACTCTCGCTCGGCAAATTCAAAATAAATTTTGATTTGCTCCCGACTTATCCGTATCTCTGACTCCGTCTCAGATACTCTCGCTCG
>CAJUBL010000026.1 GCA_910584665.1 uncultured Muribaculaceae bacterium
GTTACCGTATGTTCCACCACTTCGCCTTTCCCGTTGATCCTCCATATGTCCTCGCCGGTGGGATCGATATAGCGTATGGGGTTGCCGGCGCAGTAGCTGTAGGGGCTGAGGTGGGGATAGTCCATAGCCTTGGGGTCGGGACGGTTGAACAGAGCGATGTCTCTGAAGGTTCAGAAATTCCATAGTATACGAACATCATATTATATCTCAAGAAGACGATCATATATTATATATGATATACCTGCTTGATATTTTAAATCTATTAAAACTCCTTTTTTCACAATTAACCGACATATCGAATGCGTTGCATTTGACTCAAATTTATCGATCCTGAATACATAATTTATGTCGACCGGATTCCATTGTTTTAATATATTGATGAACGGTTGCTTATACAGGTTATTAAATTTAGGCTCTACATAAAAATTATGAGAAATAATCGTTGGATATTCGTCTTCAGGTATAGACGAATATAATCTTATTGTATCACAGGATGAAATAAGCTCACTGGTTAAATAGTAATCATCAAAACGATACTCATTGTGACAAATTATTGTATCACACTGCCAATTATATTTCAATGTGTCTCCAAGATTATCAATAGCTTTATCTGATAATTTTATGTTAAAAATAAACGGATAAATATTTTTAACAGCTTCCCTCTCTCTCTCTAATGACAGACAGATATATCCTGTTATTAGGTGACCGACATTTTTAGGGATCTGGTCAAGAATACCTGTTAGGCCGGGCTGTAATTTATAGTAATTTCCGTATATATAATTTTGCTCTCTATCAATCTGTTTATTGTTAACACAACCTGCCGAAATAATAATTGTGATTGTTATAACAGAAACTCTAATAAGTAACTTCTGATAATTTAATCTATTGAATCTCATACATCTTATTTTTAATTATATTTTTCATATATTATGATTACTATCTGCCAATCAGGTGATGTAATAAATATTTATTTGTTTTTCCTCTATATTGGAGACGGGAACTCCATATCGGATATACATTATTAAAGATTTCAACAGAGGCATATGCAATTCTCGGAGGAAATTTTATCTCTTCCCGATATTGATTTTCTCTATGGCAGGCATTGATTTCTGATTTATATATATTCTTGTCATTAATCGTAATCCATACATCTTCATTAATGGTTCCTTTAATCCAGTCCTCGGCATGAGCCATTTCATGACTCAGGTTTATTGTTGCTGATCCATTCCGACTATATGACCCGGTCACTTCATTGTATGAAATTCCACTTTCATTCTTGAACGGATTGAAATTCAATGTTCCAGATCCCGAATCAAAACTATTATTAGAATTATCATATGTCATGGAGACAGTTTTGTCGGATTCTATGATGCCGGAGACCACCTGCTTTCCTATATCGGTTCCGAGATACTCGTTGAGATATTCCACTGTCAGCTGATGCGGCACCGACAGTGTCGACGGATCTACAACATTGTTTTTTGTATCATACACCACTATACGACCATTTTCCAGTCCGTAGATATATTCTTTGTCTCCGTCATAATATCTCAGTTCCTCGCCGGTGGGGTCGATATAGCGTATGGGGTTGCCGGCGCAGTAGCTGTAGGGGCTCAGATGGGGGTAGTCCTGTGCCTTGGGGTCGGGGCGGTTGAACAGGGCGATGTCGCTGAAGAGCATACGGGATCCGAAGTCGTGGAAGTTCAGGCCCCGGCGGGTTTCCAGTTCTTTTCCTCCGTACTTGTAGCGGTTGGCGGCGGCTCCGGTGGAGATGGCCGCAGGCAGGCCGTACGGATAGTAGCCGGTCTGCTGATACGGACCTCCGCCCCAGATGTCGGTCACGGTGCGGATGTTTCCCTGATAGTCTCTGATATAGACGTATTCCCTGCTGTTGCCGTCAAAGTAGCCCCAGTCGAAGTTGATGCGTGAGACTGTGGCAGGTCGGTCACCGGCTGAGATGAATTCAGCCGGTCCTATGTACCACCGGGTCTCGGTGCGGCCGGGGCCGGCCGGGGTATACACTTCGCCCGCCTTGCGCCCGTCTGCGTCATACAGATATTCCATGCGGCTGCCGTCATCGGCAGTGATCACGGCCGGACGGTCGGCGGGACTGTAGGTGATGCTGATTCCGCGGCCGGTGTCGCGGATGAGGCGTCCGTCGCTGTCGTAGCTATAGCGGGCTTCTCCGCCGGCGAAGTCGAGCGATGTCTCGAGTATTACCGGGTCGGCACTGTCGGTGACCCTCACGGGGCGGTTTCCGTCATACTCCACCGACAGGTCGTCGACAGTGCCCGCGGTGCCGTCCGACATCAGACCACTACGGGTCACGGCCAAGGGAGCGGAGTTGAGTGTGTAGCTGTATGACGTACTGAAACCGTCGGACGACTCCATTGCTGTCAGACGGCTGAGACGGTCGTAACTGTAGTCTGCCGCGACAGGTGCGTTCTGTCCGCAGACGGTGACTGTCCGCGATATGTTGCCGTTGTACAGAGGCCGCTCTCCGGTATCATAGGCGAGTGTCTGGCTGAAATGCCGGGACTGCAGTGATGTCATCCGGCCCCGGAGGTCGTAGCCGTATTCCACATTATAGTCTCTGCCATAGTTGCTGTACCTGATTAGACGGCCCACATCATCATAATGCCAGAACAGTTCTGCGGCAGTCACCTGTATGGCTCTGCGGCGGTCCGCGCCGATACGGGATACTGTGGCGGCGCACGCTTCCGATTTTGAGAATCCGCGAAGTACCGTGAACCGGTCCAGCGGATTGCCGGCCGGATCACTGACGCGCTGGTCTTCCACACGTATGATGCTGTCGGGCGTATGTATGCCGGTGATCACATTCTCCGGTATTCCCTGGCGGGTGTACTCTGTATTCGTGACGACATGATATCCGGCAGGAACAGCCGATGACACCCCGGTGACGGCATTGCCCTCGGCGTCATGGACTGTGACGGTACAGAGACTCCGGCCGGGGGCGCTTACCGTATAGTCCTCCGTATCTTCTCCTCCGGAATATACCGACAGGCGGCGGCCGGTGAGACGCCCCGCGGCATGCTGTGTGTCCGAAGGTATCACTCCGTCAGGGAGTGAACTGAACCCCGGCAGTTCCATGAATCCGTAGCCGTCATAATAGCAGGCAGATGTCACACGGCTGCCGGACAGGATTTCCATGAGGGCCGGATCACTGACGGCATATCCGGTGGAGTCGATACCGGGCGACAGAGGGTCGAACGATGCCACGGGGCTGACCGTTTCTCTGAAGGCCTGTTCTGTCCGGATGTATGGTCCTATGCCTGACAATACAGGCCTGCCGGTCGCGTCATACAGCGTGTATTCGGCTTCGTCCCGTTCTCTCATAGTGGCGGTGGCACGCAGTACCGGACGGCTGTAACGGTCATACCGCATTTCGGTGGCACCGCATCCCGGCACTTTGGAATAAATGAGGTTGCCGCGGCGGTCATAACGGCTGATGAAGGCATATTGCTCCATGACCCCGTCGCTCAGAGTCCATTTCTTCCCTGTGGTATTCATCCGCGCCACACCCTCGGGCTGCAGCACAACGCGTATGTTGCCGAGCGGATCATACAGATAATATGTGTCGGCAAAGGTGTTATCGGCCACAACACGCCGTTCAAGTATCCTGAATCCTTTCCAGTCGGCGAACGTCAGTGTCCTGCATCCGTCGGGATCGGTCACGTCGGTCACGTCAAGCGTGCCGGCGGGATAGAGGCCCGAAAGGGTCACCGACTCGTCGTCGCGACTGTCGGCAAGGATGTAACGTCGGCATTTACGGAATTCATCGCTCCCGGAGTTACACCGGTACCGGATACTGACGGGATGTTCCTCCATGTTCTTTCCCTCGGCGATGATGCTGACAGGACGGTCATCGGCCGACAGACGGTACGCGACAGTTGAATAAGGCCTGCGGTCGGCATACTTTGCCACGGCATCCTCCAGCGGTCTGTCCGAATATGAACAGGTATCGGCCGGGACCGGAAGAATATGCAGTACCGGACGGTCCATGGCATCATAGGCGGTTGACGTCCGTTTCATACGTGGCTGGCTGAAGATATCTTTCGGAATGGTCGAGACTGTCTGGACCGGCATGCCGTAGCCGTCATAATATACTGTTTCGGTATAGATATCTCTGCTCTGGGATGAGCCGTATATCTTTTTCTCAAAACGGTTGCCGGAATCATTCTCTTCCGTACCGTCATTCCGGAGCCTGGTGCTGTAGCTCACAAGCGGTTCTCCGGCGGTATTGGTCTCGCTGACGAGCCGTCCGCCGAAATATGCATATGTGTGTTTCCTGCCTCCGGGACTCTCGACCGACGTGCATCCCACTAAAGGCCGGTAGGTATAACGGGTGGTCAGACCGGCATCGGGAAGCGTCAGCTCCGACAGCAGGTCGTAGCTGTCCGGCCACCGGGCGGTGATGCTCCGCCCGGCTTCGTCTCTCATCGCGGTGATACGCCCGCGGCTGTCATAACCGGTATAGACTCTTTCGGATATGACGGCCGGTCTGTACGGCACCATGCTGTCTGTCGGGGCATTGACGCTGACTGTCACCGACACGGGGCGGATGATACCGTCCCTGCCGCCTGAAAACATACCGTACCTGTAACAGGTCTGGACCGAGTCCTTTCCCGAAAAGGTGGTCAGCACACGTTTCTCTGTCTCCGGCAGACGTCTGAGGCCGCGGGACACAGCCGTCACCGACAGAAAGATATCACAGCTGTTCTCCGACAGTATGCGGTAACAGGCGGCTGACTCGCCGCCCGAGCTCGTAACGGTGCCGTAGGGATAGTATGACACATGGCCGTACGGCTCACATGAGACATATGTAAATCCGTGACTCTGCGGCAGATCTTCCGGACGGTTGATATATACGGTCTTTATCTCCCGGCTCAGCGAGTCGTTCCCTTCATGATAATACACGGTGACTACGGTCGAGTCGCACACATGGCGGGAGGCCGCCAGGGTGACGGGGAAATGGGCGACATCGTCCACCGACGTGATGTTCAGTTCCGGCTCCCGGTTAAAATCGCAGAATCTGAAAACGGCACTCTCACATGCTCTCCCTGCAAGGTACCGCCTGTAACCGGTACGGGAATAATGGTTACGGGTCTGACGTCTCACTCTGTAGCGGCCATCGCTCCACTCATACTCGGTCCGGCAGGAAAGAAGCGGTCCGGAGCCGCAATGGTCCTCGATATAACCTGCCGCAGGATGGTATTCCGCCAGTTTACGCTCGGTTTCCGTCACAAACCTGTTTTCAAATCCACCCAGATATCTGCAGCTCCCCTTCAGCAGGCCCGGACAGTCGTCATAGAAAAAAGAGGGCATGTCGTATCTCTGGAATATCAGGCCGGTCCCGCTGAGATCATATTCATAGACCGTACGTACCGGACGCTCCATACCGGTACCCGACAGCGTCTCGGTCACACGGCCGTAATATATCCGTGCGTTCTCCAGAGGATAGCCTCTCGATGTGGCCGATGAGGTATAACAGATTCCCATCCCGTAGGAATATGCTGTCCCTGATATATTGGTTATACTATGGTCACCCGACTGGGATATGAAGTCTCCGTACAGGAACGACCGGAGAGGAATGTTGCACCGAGGCTGTTCATAAGTGTATTCTCTCCGGCGCGTCCGCCCTGTGACCGCGTCACGGGTCCAGATGCTCCTGACTCTCGGTCCGATAACCGTCCGGCCGGTGATAATCTGGGAATCTGATATCCTGTCAATGTCGACCGCCGAAGGTTCGTATACTATCTCTGTCTCGAGTCCTGTTATGTCTTTAATTTTGCATAACATATTACTGTACAGACAGTTCTCATTGGTCATGCGCGTCTCCGACAGCTGAAGGCTGTGATTCAGGATACTGTGGCTTCCGGAACTTGATGAAGCGCCGTTGGCGAAGCCGAACAGATCATACCCCGGATTATATGTCCCCTCATTGTAACCGAAGATATACCGGTCTGTGACTGTGCCGTCTTCTGTCACCTCAATCCCGTCAAGACGACGTCTGCCGTCATTGAATACTGAGGCATTGTCAAATGTAACACGCCTTATCCGGTTGCCCGAGGCATCTTTCAGTTCCATGGATCTGATGAAATCCAGCGGTCCGGCCCCGGTCTTTGCGGTGCGGTCTATTGTGAATTCAACCGAGCCCGACCTGCCGCTTATCCTGTATGGCAGTTTCTGGTCCCTGAATACAGTCTCGTTGGCACCGCAGGGCGACGCATCCGATTCTCTTATCTCTGCCTGATAGGAACCGGTGATATGATTCTTTCCGTATGTCATCGAATAGCCCCTGAGCAGCCGGTTGTGGTCACGGGTCCACTCCCTGACATCGGTATAGCTCACTGTAATCTCGTCGACATCATCCGGACCGGTGATACGCGACAGCTGCCATGCCGTCACCGCACCGGTATAGTCACGGCTGTAGTACGGACATGGCATCGGGGCCGGCACAAAACGGAAATCCACATGCTCTTTCTCGGCAAAACGGTATCTGTACCCCTGAGGCGTGATAATGATGAACGCCTCGGTGGCACCGGCATCGGAGGACGACGCCTCACGCTGTATTGTCAGCTCAGTCTCCGGAAGCTGCACTATCTCCCCGTCCACAATCATGAAACTCCCCGTGTAACCCGGCAGGCTGTAGCTGTAACGGTCACGCTCCGTATCGGTCCCGGCCTCCAATACCGATATGAGATATTCAAGATCATACGGATCCTCCCGCAGATCGAACTTCACTGACCCTTTGGGACTGCCGGTCCACTCGTCGGGAAATCCGTTGATCTGCCGCGACACCTGACCCAGACCGGTCAGCGTCCACCCCAGGCCTGTTCCAGTCGGAAGGTCCAGACGTCTGATCCCGCCGGTATGGTAACTCACCCCAAGCGATACTCCGACACTCCCGCCCGGCAGTTCCAGCAACGGAATGGAGATATCGGCCGTCCCCGCAGCGTACGAAACAGGGTAATCCTGAAAACGACGCATCGATGTGGCCTCGGGTGACGGCTCCGTTATCGTCTCACCACCCGAACGCGGCACATCCCATACACCTCCCTGAGCACAGGCCGCAGGAACAGCACACACCCCTGCCCACAGAAACAGCAGAAAGCCGGAGAGTGACAGAGAGTGAGTTCTCATGGCGGAGTGAGAGGTTAATGTGACAGTTTTATCAATTTCTCCCGCAATTTACTACACTTTCTCGCCCTTTCCAAATTTTTTTCGCTGAAATAATAAATTTCGTCAAAAAACAGATAAACCGAATTCTATTTACGTATATTAACCGAATAATTATACAATCATGTTATTTCCCAATATTTGTTAACGTGGCGGTCGTTTTTGGAGGCTTTATTGTTACATAAATTGAGGGAATGTGTACCTTTGCGGCAACATGTGACGTCACGCGTCCCCCGCATCGGCTGAATACCGATTGATTTACAATAAATTATATTTATTAATGAATATTACTGCCACTAATATACTTAACTCTCTCCCAACCACCATAGCCAGCAAACACCCCGATGCTATCGTATATCACGAGATGCGCAACAACACGTGGAATGCCGTAGACCGGGCCGGGTTTGCCACACTGGTCGACAATGCGGCGATGGCAATGGAAACCCTCGGGATAGAGACAGGCGACCGCGTAGCTATATTCTCTTCAAACCGTGCCGGATGTCTTGTTGCTGACTTCGGCGCATACGCTTTACGTGCTATCCCGGTATCACTATACGCCACCAGTTCGTCAGATCAGGTAAGATATATCCTCAACGACTCGGGTGCACGCATCATATTTGTCGGGAGCAACTCCCAGCTTGCCGCCGTACGCGAAATCGCAGACAAATGTCCGCATCTGCAACACATTATAGGTCTGGCCGATTCGGTAGACAGGCCGGAAGACGAGTCCCGTTTCATATCTTACAACGACTTCCTGAGTCTTGGCGCGTCCGCCTCTCAGTCATGTCGCGATGAAATCGACCGCCGTCGCTCCCAGGCATCGCCCGACGATATAGCCACACTGATATATACCTCAGGTACCACCGGAGAACCCAAGGGCGCTATACTCACACACTCATGCTTCAACGCCTGCCTTGACATACACCGACGCTGGCTCACCAACATTACCGAACACGACACCTCGCTATGTTTTCTGCCGCTGAGCCACATATTCGAGAAAGCATGGACCTACTTCTGCATTTTCACCGGTGTGGAAGTGTATATCAACACCGATCCCCGGGAAATACAGAACGTCATCAGGCAGGTACGTCCCACCTGTATGTGCAGCGTCCCCCGATTCTGGGAAAAAGCTTATGCCGCTATTCAGGAACGCATCTCGGCAATGAATCCGGCCATGCGTCTGCTCGTCAGACGCGCGCTGAAGGTGGGCAGACGTCGCAATCTCCACTACAGGCGCATGGGCATCAATGTCCCCGCGTGGCTCGAAGCACGTTACCGGCTGTACGACCGTCTCATTTTCAGCAAACTGCGCCGTGCCATGGGGGTTGACCGGGGAAACATCTTCCCGACAGCCGGAGCTCCGCTGAGCCCTACTATTGTAGAGTTCTTCCGGACGGTAGGTGTGAATATCGTCATAGGATATGGCCTCAGCGAGACCACAGCCACCGTATCGGCCTATCCTTTTGAAAATTATGAAATCGGATCGGTAGGTAAGACCATTGAAGACATCCATGTCAGGATCGGTAATGAGGGTGAAATTCTCGTCAAGGGACCGACCATAATGCGGGGCTACTATAACAAACCGGCTGAGACCGAAGCGGCTTTTACCGCTGACGGATGGTTCCGCACAGGCGATGCCGGATACATCGACGGTTCGGGAGCAATCGTTCTTACCGAACGTCTCAAGGACCTGTTCAAGACATCCAACGGCAAGTACATCGCACCGCAGGCACTGGAGACACGTCTGGGCGAAGACAAGTACATAGAGCAGGTCGCCGTTATCGGCAATAACCGCAAATATGTGACTGCCATCATAATACCGGCCTTTGAAGCCATCAAGGAGTACGCTCACAAAAAACACATCCAGTACAGAAATCTTGACGAACTGGTGCGCAACAATGATATCCGCCGTCTCATAGAGGAACGTATCGAGAAACTACAGAAAAGCTTTGCTCCTTTTGAAAAAATCAAGAAATTCACTCTACTGCCACGCGAATTCACAATGGAGAACGGCGAACTGACTAACACACTGAAAATCAGACGACCAGTCATCAACCGTCATTTTGCCAGAGAAATAGAAGCTATGTATGCCTGACAATCAGGCCATTAGTTTCAAGGTAAACGAGCGCTTCTGTAACATTCCCAATGTAAACCACTGACGGGTCACGCTTTAGCCACGTCATCTGTTTCTTGGCATACACACGGGTGTTCTTACAGATTCTGCCTATCGCGGTCTCACGGTCCGTCACCCCGTCGAACATCGCAAACAATTCTTTATAACCCACTGTATTAAGCGAATTAAGTGCACGTCTGGGATACACCCTGCGGGCCTCATTTTCTATACCGGCATCAATCATGGCTCCGACACGACGGTTGATCCTATCGAAAAGCTCCTCCCGCGGACGCATTACAGCAAATTTGACAATATCGAACTGTCTCTCAATCTTTTGCCCGGTCAGCAACGACGAATACGGCCGGCCTGCTTCCATCGATACCTCCAGGGCGTGCACCAGACGTTTGTGATTATTCAGATCCGGAGCCTTAGCAATATATTCAGGATCAACAGTTTCAAGCTTTTTAACAAGGGCCGCCAACCCACCGTTACGATACACCCCGAGAGCAGCCTCACGATTAGCGTCACTGACAGCAGGCAACCGGTCGATACCGTTGCATACCGCATCTATATACATCATTGAACCGCCACACATTATGGCATAATCGGACCGGTTCCACAACTCAGGAAGCAATTCCATGACATCCTCCTCAAACCTTGCCGCACTATAATAATCCTCCAGCCGCAGATTTCCCACAAAATAATGAGGTACCGCCGCCAGCTGTCCGGCAGTCGGAGCGGCGGTACCTATAGGAATGTCACGATACATCTGACGCGAATCAGCCGAGATAATCTCACAGCCAAGCGTCCGGGCCAGCTCAATGGCAATATCCGTTTTTCCCGAGCCTGTAGGTCCGGTAACGACAATCAGTGTTTTATCCTTCTGACCATTCATCCGCTCAGTTTTCACAGATTGAGAGACTGTTCATGTCCCCTATGACGGAGTTATGGGGTCCCATAATGACAGATCCGGGGATCGGAACAGGCCGGACAGGTTCATGAATCCGAGGTTTTGTCAAGTTATGACATACTCTTACAAGACTGTTTACTTTTTCCCGGCAACGAGACGCGCTATCTCCACGATCACCTGCATCGCCTTCTCCATCGACGGGATAGGCAGAAATTCATACCGTCCATGGAAATTAAGTCCGCCGGCAAAGATATTCGGACAAGGCAACCCCTTGAATGACAGCTGGGCACCATCTGTGCCGCCACGGATCGGAACCACAACCGGTGTGACATCGGCATTCTTCATAGCCTGCTCGGCGATCTCCACCACATGCATCACAGGCTCGATCTTCTCGCGCATGTTGTAATACTGGTCCTTGATCTCTATCGAGGCACAATCGGGGAACTCGTTGTTTATCTTACGGGTAAGGTGTTCCAGTTCTTTCTTGCGGCGCTCGAAGCGGTCACGGTCATGGTCACGGACTATGTAGGTAAGGACCGTCTCCTCGACTGTACCGCTGACCGAGATAAGATGATAGAAACCCTCATAATCCTCGGTATGTTCGGGCGTTTCCCAGCGCGGCAGCATGATTACGAACTGGTTGGCGATCCTCATGGAGTTTATCATCTTATGTTTGGCATATCCCGGGTGTACATTGCGCCCCCTGAATGTCACACGGGCCACCGCGGCATTGAAATTCTCAAACTCCAGCTCGCCGATCTCACCGCCATCCATCGTGTAACCCCAGTCGGCACCGAACCGGGCGACATCAAACTTGTGCGCGCCCTGGCCTATCTCCTCGTCCGGGTTAAAGGCAATCCTTATCCTGCCATGCTTCACCTCAGGATGCTCCTTAAGGAATTCCACAGCCGACACTATCTCGGCTATTCCGGCCTTATCGTCGGCGCCCAACAGCGTCGTACCGTCGGTAACAATCAGATTCTGCCCGCAGTAATGCAGCAGTTCAGGGAACTGTTCCGGCGACAGGATGACACCCTGATCGGCATTGAGCACGATATCACCCCCGTCATAGTCACGCACAATACGAGGTCTGACATTACGTCCCGACATATCGGGAGACGTATCAAGGTGAGCGATAAATCCCACCGTAGGCACCTCACAGTCAATATTTGACGGCAGGGTAGCCATCAGATAGCCGTTATCATCGAGTGTGATATCCTCGAGGCCAAGCTCTTTCAGCTCTTTCTCAAGATATCTGGCAAAGATCATCTGACCGGGAGTCGACGGGGTCAGATTGGTAAGTTCGTCACTCTGCGTGTCAAATGACACGTACTTCAGAAATCGGTCAACAATATGCGTCATGGTTAGAGTTGTTATTTGCCACAAAATTACTCAAAATTCACAATATACACACTTTCTGCGCGTTATTTATATGTAAAATCGGTATTATGAACTTTGCAAAGTACTCTATATTTTCCCTTTTTATTTTCCTTATTACCGCCTCAACGACATTCACTGTCCGGGCATTCTCTCCCGACACATACACCCGGTCGTCGGTACTCGCTTCGGGCAACTGGGTCAGGGTGAGCGTAAAGGAGAGCGGCATGCACTTCCTGTCAGGCTCCCGTCTGCGGTCCATGGGCTTCAGCGATCCGACCCGTGTAAGGATCTACGGCTATGGCGCGTCACGCCTGCCTGACCGTCTTGACCGTAAGACATATATCGACGACCTGCCTCTGGTCCAATCTGTAAACACACCGGCCGGTGTCTATTTCTATGCTACCGGCCCTGTATCCTATCCCCTCGTAGCCGGCAGTCATTTCTCGATAGAGATAAATCCGTTCACGACACTCGGCTACTACTTCATCACAGACTCAGACATACCGTTACGCGAAATCAGATCCTCAACCGGCATAAGAGCCGAGACTGCGACAACCTGTCAGTCTGCAGTCTACCACAAACGCGAATTATACAGTGCCGGCGAGACAGGACACAAATTGCTTGGCGAAGACTTCCTTAACCAGCGTACACAATCTTTCACATTCAACCTGCCGGGCCGCGTAGAAGGCTCAGGAGCCTGGCTCGAATGCTCATTCTGGGCCAACAGCAGCGGATCGTCACGAGTAGTACTCTCGGTCAACGACAACGCCCTGACATATTCCACGACCGACAATATATCGTCCAACACCGACCACTATCGCCACGCCTGCTCGACAATAACGCGAAAGACCTTCGACCTCAACGGCGAGCGCGCACGTGTCACTGTGACACACAGCCCCACAGCCCCACCATCACTGGCCCGTCTTGACTATCTTGTCATCAACTACGAGCGCAGGCTTGAACTCACAGCAGGGCAGGCCTCGTTCTCTCTCGTCGATAAAGGCGGAGCTCTGTCTGGCGCATCCGCATCCACACATCTGTGGGACGTGACCGACCCGCTTGACATACTCTCGCCGGAGCCGACCCTTGACGGGTCTGTCCTTCGCTGGCAGCCTGTTGCCTCCGGACTGCGCCGTTACGTGGCATGGCAGGAGGGGGCTTCACTGCCCTCCCCGGTCATGGTAGGACGCGTCAGCAATCAGGACATCCATTCGTGCCCGGTTCCTGACATGGTTATCTTCACCCACCCCGACTGGCGTTCCCAGGCCGAACGTGTCGCCAGACTCCACCGCGACAGCGATACCGACCCGCTGAACGTGCTTGTCGTTGACCAGCAGGAGGTTTTCAACGAATTTTCATCAGGTTCACCAGATGCCGGCGCACTGCGCCATCTGCTCAAGATGTTCTGGGACCGTTCTTCAGCCCCCGCCACCGGCGACAGCGGGCGGTTGCGTTACGCACTTATCATGGGACGCAGCACCTACGACAACCGCCGCATCACCCCCGTCATCGCCTCGCTCAGTTACCCCACCGTCCCCGGCTGGCAGACCGAATCATCGGACTACGAAAACACGTCATTCACCACCGATGACATCTACACCCTGCTCACCGACGGCTCCGGCGGCTCCACTCCGGCCATGGGATCGGGCTACCAGTGCATCGCAGTGGGGCGCATGCCTGTCGTATCGCTTGCCGATGCCCGCAATGTCGTCGACAAACTCTACTCTTACGTCAATACTCCCATCAATAACAGCTGGAAGAACCGGGCACTGATGATCGCTGACGATGACAACGGCGGCGCATTCATGAACGACACAGAAGCTATGATCGAGAACGCTCTATCTGTACCGGGAAGCGAACGCATAATCTGGGACAAGGTATATATCGATGCCTATGAGAAGCAGAACAGCACCTTTCCAGGAGCCCGCAACGACATGTTCCGCGCACTCACAGAGGGTGTGATGTGGTGGAACTTCGCCGGGCATGCCAACCCGACATCATGGACCGGCGACGGGCTTATGACTTATGCCGACATCAATAACCTATACCTCAAGCACTTTCCATTTGTCGTCGCCGCCACCTGCGACTTCGTCCGGTGGGACGCATCGGCAATCTCGGCAGCCGAGATCCTATACCGTAGCAACGGATCGGGAATCATCGGAGCCATAAGCGCCACACGCCCGGCCCTCATCGGAGACAACGGCAAGCTGATGAGACAGATGGGCTACCACATGTTTGCAACCGACAGCGAGGGACGCAATCTCCCCGTAGGAGAAATTATGCGGCGTACAAAAAACGGCAGTGCGGGGAACGGAACATGGAACAACGAGAACAAGCTCCGGTACGTTCTCCTCGGTGACCCGGCTATGCGCCTGTGCATCCCCGGCAACCGTGTTTCGCTCGACGCCGTCAACGGCTCGGCTCCGTCGCTCGAGGCCCAGACAACCATGATGGCATCAAGCGAGATCAGCCTCGAAGGATCTATAACCGATACCGCAGGCAATATCATCAGCGATTTCAACGGCAGGCTGTTCCTCACGTTATACGATGCCGAACACAGCACGACATCCCACGGCTATGGTCAGCAGGGAGAGGAAGTCACCTTCGAGCAACGCGGCGACCGTCTGCAGGCCCACGTCGACACCGTCATCAACGGCAGATACAACGCCAGCTTAATCATGCCGGCCGAGATAGCCAACAACTTCAGGCCGGCGACACTCAGCATGTATGCGGTCTCGACCGACGGCAGGGATGCGGCCGGAGTCAGTTCCGACTTCTATGTCTACGGTACCGATGAGAATGCGGTTGCCGACAATGAGCCTCCGGTGATAGAGACATTCTACCTCAACCACTCCAATTTCAGCAACGGCGGCGATGTTAACGATGCTCCTGTAGCCATAGCCGAGATACGTGACAACCGTTCGATCAATCTCTCGACAGCCGGTATAGGACACCAGATGCTTCTGACAATAGACGGCCGCTCGCTCACCGACACCCCACTTTACTACACCCCCTATAGCGACGGCACTCCCGGAGGCACTCTCGTATACCAGCTTGAGCAGCTTGGAGGAGGCAGTCATGACCTCAGACTACGGGTCTGGGACACCGCCGGAAACTCCACCACCGCCTCGATCGAATTCAATGTAATACCGGGACTGGCCCCGTTCATATATGACATCTACGCCACACCCAATCCGGCACAGACCCAGACGAGTTTTTATGTCACACACGACCGTCCCGACTCCCGTATCACCGTCAGCATCGAGGTGTTCAACATGTTAGGCAAGACAGTGTGGACCACCTCGATAAGCGGCATGAGCGACACGTTACGCTCATTCCCGATTAACTGGGACCTGACAGACAATGCAGGCCACCGCGTACCACGCGGCATCTACCTGTACCGCGCCTCCGTCACCTCGGCTGCCGACGGCATCACATCCGGCACCAGGACCCGCCGCATAGCCGTCACAGCCCGGTAAGCCCACTGTCGTAGCGTCCCCCGACACCGGTTTATCAGTAACCGGGTACGCCAAGCGTAGCGGCGTGTACGGAACGCGCGTACGGCATGAACGCCGACACTGGATAACAGACAATCGCAACAGTACGTTACATTGTTCCGAATCTCCTGTTTGCTGTGCTTCTGATGCGGTTGCCCTGCCGACTGTTTATAATAATTTGATTTTCTCTCGATTTATATGTAAATTTGCGACTTAATCCAAACCAAGTTAATTGAAAATCTGTTATTGACTTAACCATGTCCATAGACAATCTCATCCAGCAGGCGGTCGCCCGCGCAGTCAAAGAGCTTTACGGCATTGATACCGATCCGAATACCATTGTCCCGCAGACAACCAAGAAAGAGTTTGAGGGCAATTTCACTATTGTCGTGTTCCCCTGGGTAAAGGCGGCCCGCAAAAGTCCGGAACAGGTCGGCACAGAGATAGGCGGCTGGCTTGTTGACAATGAACCGGCCGTCGACCGCTTCAATGTCATAAAAGGCTTCCTCAATATAGTGATAGAACCCACTTTCTGGAACACCGTTCTCAGACATATAGAGAACACCCCGTCATACGGACTGACCGCTCCGACCGGAGATTCACCGCTGGTAATGGTCGAGTATTCGTCACCCAACACCAACAAACCGCTTCACCTGGGTCACGTGCGCAACAACCTGCTGGGTTACAGTCTCGCATGCATCCTTGAGGCCTGCGGCAACCGGGTGGTGAAGACCAACATTGTAAATGACCGGGGCATACACATATGCAAATCCATGCTTGCATGGAAGAAATGGGGCAACGGAGCCACTCCCGAGTCAACAGG
Source organism: uncultured Muribaculaceae bacterium (assembly GCA_910584665.1). Taxonomy (GTDB): domain Bacteria; phylum Bacteroidota; class Bacteroidia; order Bacteroidales; family Muribaculaceae; genus JAAVFS01. The sequence goes on from CAJUBL010000026.1 coordinate 15,921, forward strand.
CAGGAAAGGTGATCATCTCATAGGTGACTTCTATGTACTCTTCGACAAACACTTCAAAGAAGAAGTCAAAGCCCTGATGACCGGAAAAAACATGTCGGAAGACGAAGCCAAGGCGGCATCACCACTTATGCGGGAAGCCCGTGAGATGCTCGTAAGGTGGGAACAGCGCGATCCCGAAATCCGGAATATGTGGTCAATGATGAACGAGTGGGTATACGCCGGTTTCGACGAGACCTACAGACGTCTGGGTGTATCGTTTGACAAGATATACTACGAGAGCGATACATATCTCGAAGGCAAAGAGAAAGTGATGGAAGGTCTTGAGAAAGGAATCATGTACCGTAAGGAGGATGGCTCGGTATGGGCCGATCTCACCGCCGAAGGTCTCGACCACAAACTCCTGCTCCGCAGCGACGGCACATCCGTATACATGACTCAGGACATAGGCACAGCCAAACTGCGCTACGCCGACTATCCCATTGACAAGATGATATATGTCGTCGGCAATGAGCAGAACTACCATTTTCAGGTATTATCCCTACTCCTTGACAAACTCGGTTTCAGATGGGGCAAGGATCTGGTACACTTCTCCTACGGCATGGTCGAACTGCCGGAGGGCAAGATGAAAAGCCGCGAGGGAACCGTAGTCGATGCCGACGACCTCATGGACGAGATGGTGACCACAGCACGTGAGGTATCATGCGAACTGGGCAAACTTGACGGACTGACAGCCGAAGAGGCCGAAACCATAGCCGAAACCGTAGGCCTCGGCGCCCTCAAATACTTCCTGCTCAAGGTAGATCCCCGTAAGAACATGACCTTCAACCCTAAGGAAACCATCGACTTCAACGGTAACACCGGTCCGTTCATACAGTATACCTACGCCCGCATACGCTCGGTTCTCCGACGTGCCTCCGACGAGGGAATACAAACCGCGGACTACCTCAGCGTACAGCCCAACGAGAAAGAGATCGCACTTATACAGGCCCTCGCCGACTTCCCGTCGACCGTCGCCGAGGCCGGACGCACATACAGCCCCGCGCTGATTGCCAACTACGTATATGACCTTGTGAAACAGTACAACCAGTTCTACCACGACTACTCCATCCTCAAAGAAGAAGATCCCGCCGTACGTTCGCTGCGGCTGTCATTATGTGACACGACAGCCCGCGTCATCAGGACCGGTATGGGACTGCTCGGAATCAATGTTCCGGAAAGGATGTAGGAAAAAATGGCACGGAATTTGTTGAAAGTATAAACACACACTTATTTTAAATTATAGAATATGAACAACTACTATCAGAATGCTTATGAGACGCAGGCACTTGACACCCACGTGTCACGCGTGATGAAGAACGTCTACCTCAGGATGTTCCTCGCTCTGCTCGTCACTGCCTTTACAGCATGGGTCGTACCCATGATCCCGGGACTTGGCGACATGGCCCTGAGCCGGGGAGGATACCTCGTGCTCGCCGTTATCGAGATAGGTCTCGTGATCGCAATATCGGCCGGTATAAACAAGATGTCGTCAATGACAGCAACGTTGCTGTTCTTCCTCTTCGCCATCGTCAACGGAGCCACACTGGCCATAATATTTCTGGCATTTTCACCTGAGTCAATACTGAAGACCTTCCTGATCACAGCCGGCACATTCGGCGCCATGACAATCTACGGATACTTCACCAGCAAGGACCTTACCCGTATCGGGTCATTCCTGTTCATGGCCCTCATAGGACTGATTATCTGCTCTATAGTGAATATCTTCTGGAACAACGGCCCGTTAGGATGGATCATATCGTTTGCCGGAGTAGTCATATTCCTCGGTCTCACAGCCTGGGATACCCAGAAAATCAAACAGATGGCAATGCAGATGCCCGACGCTACAGACGGCCGTCTGGCCACCATCGGCGCCCTGAGCCTGTACCTTGATTTCATCAACCTGTTCCTGTACCTGCTGCGGTTCTTCGGCAGCAGCCGCGACTAAGATTTTTGAAATACGCGATACACGGCGCACCCCTGCCGGAGGGCAGGGGTGCGCCTGTTTATTTCACCGAAGCCACAGGTTTTAAACATATAAGTCCATGTACGCCTCCGGAACACTGCGCAGCCGGAACCGATCATGGTCCGGAGCTAAGACCCCGATCAGAATCTGATGTTTTCAAGCCTCAGAAGAAATTCCTTGACATCAAGTCCGCCACCGTATCCTGTCAGCGTTCCGTTAGCACCTATCACACGGTGGCATGGTGCAAAAATCGACATGGCATTGGCCCCGTTAGCATTGGCTACCGCCCGCACTGCTTTCGGCATACCTATACGCCGAGCCATATCGCCATATGAAATAGTCTTGCCATATGGAATATTAAGCAGGTCATTCCACACCTTTTTCTGAAAATCGGTACCGACAAACATCAGCGGTATGTCAAAATCATGCCGTATCCCTGCAAAATACCCGTCAAGCTGCCTTGAAGCCCGATCAGTCACCGGTGACGTGCCCTCCTCGAAATCCGCATTAAGAATACGTCCGAGTCTTCGGTCAACATGTCCGCGATGCTTCTCTGTCTGCCAGTCACACAGGCAAAGCTTATCGCCATACGATCCGAGCATAAGCACACCGCATGGCGAATCATATTTCCGGATTATAATTTTTTCCCATCCTTTCATACCAGATATTTTATGACTGCAAATTTAAAAAAATAAATTAGTAGTGGCGCGATAAAAATAGCCACCTGGACTCAAACACACCGAGAAATACACCCGCGTAGCCGATTCTCTCAAACGTGAAGCCATCGACTCACTGCCTGATATTTCACTGTGAACAGATGAGAGTATCAATGACTGAAAATCAGATTAAAAGTATTAACTTTGTATTATGAATGACTTGACTGTATCAAATATAGAACGGCAAAACGTATTGAACAATCGTTATGCAGTGGATGCCCTTCAAGAGAATCTTGGCTTTACCGGGATGCTTTTTGAAGGCGAATACCGTTTTACCAAGAAAATGGTGGCGGATTTCTATGAAGTTGAAGAACGCACAATCGAGCGTCTTTTAGAAGAATACGGCGATGAGCTTAAGTATAACGGCTATGTTTTAAGCAAGGGTAAACAACTGAAAGAATTTAAGTTACAATTTGCTCCCGTCATAAATGTCGGGAGCAAAACCACCCAGTTAGGTCTATTCAATTTCAGAGCAGTTCTTAACGTGGGAATGCTTTTGACTGAAAGTGAGAAGGCCAAATTGGTTCGAGCTCGAATACTTGACATAGTAATCGCTACCATTAATAAGAGGGCTGGAGGTGGAACAAAGTATATCAACACTCGAGATATAGATTTCCTTCCAGCCGCTATTGAAGAGGATAATTATAGAAAAAATTTCACAACCGCGGTAGGCAGATGCGTACAAGGTCATAAGACTTTCAAATATGCCCAGATTACAGATCTTATATATCAAGCTGTTTTCAAGGAGAAAGCGAAGGAATATAAAACCTTATTAAAGCTTGAGACTAAAGATAATCTTAGAAAAACACTCTATGCTGAGGTTTTGCGTTGCATATCATCTTTTGAAAATGGTATAGGTTTTGCAATCGAAACGGAATTTAAGAAAAATGGAGGTAAACAACTGTCTCTCGACCGAGTTAAGGAATTGATAACAGAGCAAGAGCAGTCTCCGGCCATGCAGCCGTTCATCTATGATGCCCGTTCAAAAATGGCATCCCGTGACGTGGCATTCCGTGATGTATTCCATAATAACATCGCCGGATATCTTCGTGCGGTCACTCCGGAGGAGTTCGACCGTTTCATTGGTGATAAGTCTATAGATTTCGATGAAATAATGCAACTTCCGGAGAATAAGGAAGTGCTCAAACGTCTAAAGCAAGCCGAGGATGAGTGAGAGACTGAAATATATTGACTACGACGAAGCGTTGGTGGTTTACAGCAAGACTGTGGCTGCCAGCGGTGGCGGTCTGCAAGGTGTAAAGGACGAAGGAGGCATACGCAAGGTTCTTGACTTCGTGCAGAATGACCTATACTATCCGACTTTCGTGGAAAAGCTGACATATTTGGTCTTCGGCTTATGCACCGGCCATTATTTCGAGGATTCCAACAAGCGGGTGGCATTGACCATAGGAGTGTGGTTCCTCGTGCATAACGGCTACTATTGGCACGCCTACAACTTCATGCAGTGCATGGAGGCAATCATCTACCATGTCGCCGCCGGACGCATCGACAAAGACCTGCTCCAACGTATCATCACCTGTTACATGGCAAACGAGGACTATCCCGAAGACCTCAAACTCGAAATCATCCATGCAATCGATAACCAACAAACAGGTTTCGATGAATGATAAGTTATTTCCAAAATGGAAACAACCACTTCACATGGTGATACTTCAGACAATATGAGGAAAGAGAGTATCATGCAAATTATACATAATACTTTAGCAATATACGAACTATCTTATTGGTCTTAGCTCTATTAGCGATGATGCCAAACGCATAGCCGATAACACCCTTGTGGCACTTACCCTCATGATAGCCGAAAGCCGCACCGAGGAAAAGACACCATGGTTAAAGCCATCGTCAACCTCATCAACAAGAATAACTGACATAGAATATGTGAACAATATGCCTCAAGCGACATATGATTGAGAAAGATAAAATGCTTCAAAAAGGGCTGTAGAAAGTACTGTACATTTTACTGTCCTTTTTCGTGTAGTACACCGTTTCTACTCATTTCTACACGGCTACTACACGTTTTTTTCGACTACTACACGAAAACTAGTCGTAATTTACGACTACTACTCATTTTCTAGTCGTAAAATATCCATAAAAATGGATAGTATCCAAAAACTATCCTTTTGGTGTAGTACACCAATTTTACTCATTTCTACACGGCTACTACTCTTTTTTAGTCGTAATATTCGGATTTCTACTAATTTTTCTACTCATTTTTGGGGTAGTACTGATTTTCTACTCATTTTATAGCTCGCCATAGTTTACCGTCAAGCGTTATACTATTCTCCTTATTCATCTCTTTGAGAAGATTCCCGACCAATTGAGCGTTCTGCTCCTTGGTGTTGCGGCTGGGGAGAGTGTCTTCGAGGTATTCGAGGATGGCATCGCGTTTGGCACCGTCGGCACCGGCATTCTGGATGTATTGCAGAATCATGTGCTTGATTTTGTCGCGTTCCAATCCTCTCACTTTGGTGTAACCGGGGAGTTGTTTGGATGCTTTTGCAACACTCAGAGAGATAGTGTAGTTGGGCGCTTCGCCTTCAATCAGGCCGCGCTGGAGCATATCCTGAGCAATAGCCTCGTCGATGCGGTGTCCCTTCTGGATGGCGTCGAGCGAGATGCAGTCATGCAGCGTCAGTGTGTCGTTGTTCTTGAGCATATTGGTATATCGCTCGTTGATGGCGTTGCCGTAGATGCGAACAGCCACTTCTTTCTTCTCGTTATCAATCTCATAGTCCGGCATGGGAAAACGGCGTTCCATCTGCTCCGTGAACATCTTCTTGATTCCACGGCTCACAGTGTCAATCATGTTGAAATGCACCATCGCCTTGCACAGACAGGCATTGCGGAAGAAGCGTTGTGGCCCATTTGTGGCAAGAGCATTTTCTAGTGTGCCGGGGATAAACGTGCCGCCGTTGGCATAATACAGGAAGCCGGGATTCTCTACAAAGTTAATCCGTTGACGCAGAGCGTAATCCTGATGTGCGATGCAATTATGAAGAGCTTCGCGTATTGTGTAGTCATCATACTGCTTCATGGTGTCCGGAAACAGAGTTCCTCCGGGCATCTCGCGTAGCGTCAAGTTGTGGATTTTGGCAAGAATCTCGTCAACGGTCAGGATGAACGGCACAGAGAAATGCTCATAATCCACTACATCCTGTTTCTCATCACGGAGCGTCCAAGTCACTTCGGCAACTGCCGGACGCAGTTTACTGTCAGAGAACATCTTCCCAAGCAGGATTATAGCGGCACGTGTCAGTTGACCGTTTACCATCAGCTCACACTTGCTCAAAAATTCCTCGGTTGACCAACGGTTGACTTCTTCTGCCGGAATCCGGCTATGCACCTTCTTGAACATTTTCCGGGCCTTTGCGATGGCTACCTCATCAAGATCATCAATCGTGGCATCGGGCACAATCTCTGCCGACCAGTCCGGCGCGGGTGTTTGGCGGCGAATCTCATCCTGCTTGGACTGATTCAGCGGTTTCAGACTATCACCGTCACGACCGTATGCTATTCCCTTCCATTTCATCACGATATTTCGCGGCGAAGCCGGAATCTTGAACATCAACACACGCTTACACTCAACTTCAATCGGAATAATCTCGCGGAACGTCTGCCCATCGGTAGTATGCTGCGCAAAATCATGCTTGAGATTGTTGAGCGCACCTTCTCCATTTTTATACGAAGTCCCAACTATCTGATGCTTCTTCTCATCATAGCCAAAGACAAGCCATGCGAACTCCAGCCCACGCAAATTTGCCTCATTGCTCAACGCAGAGAAATACTTGCCTAAGTCATCGAAGTCGAAGCTGTTCTCCGCCTTCTTGAACTCCACAACCTCATTCTCTTTATGAGCAATGAGATTCTGAAATATGTTGATGTAATAATCCATAATCTTCTGGTAGTTAAAAATCATCGTCCATAATGTCGTAATCTTCCTGTTCGTCGAGGAAATTATCCTGCGATTGGTAGTCGCCGTAGTTGGAATAATTGTTATGACCATGAACTCGGTTATAATTAGAGCCGCGCATATTGCGCAAATCATCGTCAAGGTCGTTGGCGATGTAATCCTCAATATCAATGCGTCGCGGAGTGTAGTCCGTTGTATCTACATGGCGAGAGCTACTGACATTATGGCTCTTGTTCCGATTGCCGAACAGCCACCGAAACAGTAGAAATTCACCGATATAATTCCAAATATTCATTTTTGATTCATTGAATTTATTAATCTTCCTATCTATACATATTGCGAAGAGCCTCATCGTCCATTCTCTTTGCTTCTGCTAAATAGCTGGTTCTTAAATTCTCAAATACATTTTTGAGTCGATAAGAGTATGGCATAACTTTTCTTGCTAACTCACCATAATGGTCTGCAAGTGTCCGTTCTTGTTGTCCACCATCAAAACATCCACGCCATGTACATCCTCGACTATTTGAGATGGCAAGATATAAATGTTGGTCAACATCATCATTCCCAAGCGTCTCAATGACTTGGCAAAATTCTTTCGAGGGCTCATTCTGGGTAATCATGATTTTATATAAAAGATTCCCAATTAGAATGTAGCTTAATGGTAATTCTTGATATTCAATAAGAATTGATATATAATTCACAACATTGTCAAAATCAATACTTCCATCCTGATGCTGACAAATAACGAAATTTACCTGATTTACAAATTTGTAAAGTACCTCAAAGCCGATTAAAGAATCTTTGGTATTTAGTTGGTCGTAACTTTTCAATAGTTCTATCATCAAATTAGGATTCCATTTGAGAGCTCTTACAATATGTAACTCTTCATTTGGATTGAGATGCTCGGTAAGGGTTTGAAAAAGGAAACCTTCAATTTCCAGAATCTCTTTCTCAAATTCTGTTTCATGAATCTCGTCATCCTTAATACTGAGTAAGATTTTATTGAAATCATAGAAATCAATTTGATTATGGTTGGCCTGTCTATTAATGACAGCGCCTTTTAATACCCTAATCTTTAATTCTATATTAATGGATTTGAGAATTTCTTCCTCTGTGATAAGGGCAATTATATCCCACTCTCTTTTGGCTTTTAATAAATTATGGATTACAAATTTTAAGTTATAATCTTTTGGCTGATGCCAGATATGAACCTTTTCCCAATATTGCAATACCACTTCATTACCAAATGATTCGGCCAGATTAGCAATGGCTGGCCTCCAAGACGGTGCATAAAGTAAAATAGCGATTCTATCTTTTGAAATTACCTTAAGTTCCTCTATCAGACCAATATATTCGGTTTCTCCTATTTCCCGGTACAAACGTGAGAAATAGACATTTGCCTGAGGCTCTTCTATTTTATCCGAGATGAAGGCGCGATAAACAGCCTTTGAATAAACCGATTTATTCAAAGTAACCAACCCTTCAAAAATAGCAGTAGGTTTTCCAACTGTTGTAGCAAACCTCCATAGCGAATCAAAGCCTAGTAAATTAACGATTTCTTCAATTTTTTCACCACGAAGAACATTAGATTGTCGTTCACGTTCGATATAATCCCCATGTTTACCTCTTTTTGTTATTAAAGGTAAATCATTGCTAAAATAACGGCGGCTGAGCAATAGTATATCTTCAGAACACAAGATGCGATATAGAGACTTAATAGACGCTAATTCTTTTGGAGATAATGCCCACTTAGCCGTTGAATATTCCTCATGATTGTGTATATTATGGTTAAGTTCATCTATGATTTGTGGGTTCTTTAAAAAGTTATCGGATTTCATTAAAAGAAATTCGACAAACAAATCACGGTATTTACCTAATGCCGGACTCATGGCAAATCTTAGGCACATTAAATAGTTCTCAACCGTTGGTATAAATATTTCTTTAAGTAAGGATATAACTTCAGAAATGTACTCTTCTTTTATACATTCGGTTGTTGTTCTCAGTCGATAAGTTTTCATTGGGAAACCCTGACTAACCATAAATGGCTTTGGATTTATGATGGAATCTATCATGTTTCCCAAAACTACTAACACGCCTTGTGGATATGTAGTCTTTAAATCATTAAGGACGTGTAGTCTTTCTTCAAAATTTGCTGATGTTTGTGGAACTCTGAATTGAAATATCTTTACAAGAAGATCCGTAACACCATCGGTGTAGTTTGCAACTTTAGGATATTTCATTGAATAAAGCAATATGAAGGTAACCTCATATAAATAGGTTCCTTCCAAGGAAATGCACTCTAACACATGCAGCAATTCTCCATTATTAATGCTATATCCCATTAAACTGAGATCTTTTTTCCTCCCCTGAAAAAGAGCGGTCAATAGTTTGCCGCCGTGATTAATGTCTTCAATTATGAAATCAAGAAATGATTTTGGATTGATGGCCGCGAGGTAAATTAATGAATGTCTATTGCTCAGATACTGCTCCAAGTCAAATGATGAAAAAATGTCTGCGACCATTTGTTTAATCCGTTCTGCTTTAGATGCATCATAAGATTCCATCATATTAGCCAACACGGTCATACTACTATAAATACCTCTCTTTAGAGAAGGAGAGATCATTTGATTATAAGTATGGAAGCGAAATTCCGTTTCTTCTAATTTCTCTACTGCCTCAGTATCGACATCCATCGCAAGAAAACTTAATTGTTCGTGTAGTTTGTCGAGATGTAGGTCTGTTATTTCGCTTAAAATTAGAGAGTCTAAATCCAATGGTGATTTAACTCTCCACTCATTTCCAATTCTTATAATAGGTGCATTATCAGCTTTTAGTAGTGGTGAAATCCGCGAGATAAATTCGTCATATTCGAGACCAGTGAAATTATGGATTATTTCCTTATCCTCTTTACAATTATCATTCCAACCGCCAAGCATGCTTACCTTGACTATGATATCCTTATTCTCGGAACTTAGCCATATAGGGTGCTTGGTTTCTATCTGTAAGATTCTTCGAAGAGATACTACATCATAACCACCTTGTCTGGCCAACGAGTATGATTCTATATTGCTTGAAAGGGATTTTTCCAATGCACTGGAAAAAGCAGATGGAGAAAGTTCCGGCAAGACATGTTGCCGTGCTTCACAATAAAATACAACATTCCCTTTATGCGTTGCCACATTATGGTTGTCCCTTACATCAGTAACAAATACAAGGCCGGAGGGATCTGTTGCTAGAATTTTTTCATATGTGTTTTCTTTTGTAATTACTATAGCTTTATTTGAATCAAATTCGTCCGAAAGCAACAAGGAGGCGCAGACAAAGGCAATGGCTTCAGATACAGAAGATGCACCAACATGACAAACTTGAGGGTGTTGAACGGCATTCCGAATCCTACTAATATCATCATCACGGTCGGAAAGGACGATATCGGTATGGAGAGAAAAACCGTCTCCCAAAGACCAATTTTCCCAATAATCTTTTATAGTCTTTACACCATCTGTTCTGTATGGACTAACTAAATCGCGTATTTCCTTGCTGGCTTCTATAATTCTCTGCTGTTCTTGATATATTGTATTTGCCAGTCCCTTGATTTCAGAAGAAAGCGCAAGTTCTATCTCTTGTCTTGATTGAAGCAAAAACGACGCAGCAGTAGGATTATTCTGTATCTCATTAACCCAAAGACGCAATAATTCATTTTGTTTAGGATGTCGGCCTTTTGATGGATTAAGTATATAATCTTTTAAATCCGAAAAATACTTTTCAGGGTTATTCTTTATATCATTCTTGAATTCATCAATAACATCCCACTGATCAACAGCATTTTGAAAACACTTTCGAATCGCTTTATCAATTGTCGGGTTCTTAGACAGTAACTCTTTGATTGTGGGAATATTTCCTGCAATCAAAGATATTACAAAACTAAGTGTAATGTCAATAGGAGTCATCATCTGGAATAGTTTTATTTATTGTTCTTCGTGGGTTTGAGTTTGGTTGAGAACGAAAGGCCGAGGTTGAGTGCTTTCGACATTTTGCCGAGACCCTTGATTTTATCGTTATTGCTAGCACTGGTAAAAATGTAATAGTCACCGAGACGGAACACTCCGGGCCAATGGGGGGTTATGAACTGATACGATGGGCTTACCAACGAGCGTAAAGCCTCCGTCGAGCACACGTTTCACGCCAATCTTTTCAATGGCAGCCACCATGGTCTGATTGGACCTCGATTCGCAAATTTCAGTACCATCAGGGAATTTGATGGACAATAGAGTAGCCGGAGCAGGAGATTTCTTACTCTTAATCTTCTTGGAGGGCTCAGGCTTATCGTATGGCACAAGGCGGTAAACCTTTGAAGTTGCATCGTGAACCTCTACCTGTTTCTGTGTAGCACGTAATTCCATTTCATGTCCGGGCTGATGGTCAATAACAAGTGTCAGAGGGCTGTTGATTTTCGCCAAAATGGGTGCTATCATTTCGGATATTGCCGGCAGAATCTCGTCTTTGACGATAGCATCAAACATCTTTTGCAATTGATGCTTCTGTTCTTCGGTCAATGTCAGTCCAAGAACATCCAGACCTTTAACAGCATCGTTATATTTTTCTATCTTGCTCATTGTTATATGAGTTTTATTGGTTTGGGAGAATGAATAAGGGCGTGCAATGAACTCTCCGGTGTAACGGACGAAAACACAAGCTTGTCTGAAATTGATGCCACGTATTCATTGCGGCGATGGCATGTTTCCTTGCTCGCCCTTGTAATAGAATCGGTCTCGTTGGAGATGAAGAGGACACGTCCGGAATTGAATGCCGCGATATATGGTTCTACAGGGCGCTTATATATACCACGCGCCAAAACGCAGATGATACAACATTTCCCTTTCAATAGAAATTCAAGCACTTGTCGCTCAATCTTGGAGTGGAATCCGCTCACAATGGCAACATCCTCTCGCTTTGCCATTTCAACAGCCCAGTCGAACGTCGGTAGCACCGACAACGACGCAATCTTACTCCCCGCAAGAAAACCAATCTTGCGAAGATTGAGAATAGAGATGTTTCCAAAGGTTTTCATAATTCAAAACCAGTTTCGTTGCGTTCCTTCAGATATAATTATTCTCCAAACAGACAATAATGTCTGTTGCTTTTCCTCTGATGACAATTTAAAAAATGACTGAGGATTGTTACCGAAAATCTCTAATACGAACCGAGCGAAATGTGGTTTTTGAACAATCGGGTTTTTAATTTGCTCGAAGAAAATATCTACTTCATCAAGAATCAGGAGCTTTTCTTCGGTTAAATGAAAGACTTTGCCATCACTGAGGATTCCAATAAACAGCGCGAAAGCACGGTCAAATATATTGCGATTTAATTTAGATGTCAGTTCATCAAGCAAAGCACGCTGATTGCAGAAAGATATTGAATTACACGCATATGGAGTTATCCAACAGTTTAATCCGTTATCATAATATGGGATAGGTGCAGGATAAGTGTGACGACATATGAAAATGCACAAATCAATGTTCTTTGTTAATTCTGCCAGAATGTCGGAGTAGTAATCTTTTGTGGAAATTAGTGTTAATGGCACTTTCTTATGCCGTAGATATATTACAGCAAATAAAGGCTGTTTCTCCGTGAACAAAAATTCATTACTACATACATATACTCTTTTTTTTGCTTCGGTTGATTCTATCTTTTTAGTCTTATATATCTCTGGTCTTCTAATTTGAAAAACAATGATAGGCAGTAGGTCTTCACATTCCGATATCGGAACTTGTCTAAAGCCCGGATGCATATAGTTAGACCGCCAAGGGCTGTAATTGCCTTTTATTGAGCATTTATATAATGGACTGCCATCTTTATGATACGACAACTCTACTTTATCAGAGGCATAATCAATCTTTTGATCTGGAGTTAAAGTTCCATCATCTCGACCACTCTCTGTCATATATCCATACGAAGAAACATCTGTAAATTTTAAATCAGGATTTACAGAATCTCCCATGTTAATTACACGACACAGCAAATAACTTCTTGTCTGCATTTGTATGAATATTGATATACGTTCTCGCTTATTCATCAATGTTTAGTTCGTCGCCCATGCGATATTTTATGTCATAGTTGATGATGAAATCAAGTTCCTCTTCGGAAAAGCCATAGTGTCTTGCAAGTACTGCATCTATATGATCCATTATATCCTTAGATGAAGCTTTCTGATATGTAACAGTACGATTAACGCCACGAGTTTTACTATTTATGTCATAGAAAACGGCGTTTGAACGTAACTGATTCTCCAACTCATTGCTTAAAGAAATAATTTCTCTCTCCAGATCAACCTTAGGGTAGTCCATCTGAAATCCAAAAATCATATAATCTTTGAAATTAAAAAGATCATAATTTATGGAATAATACCACCAGAATAGATTGCTATTAAACGCTGCCGTCAAAACTTTAGCATCATAGCAATCTTGAATTGATGTAGACTTATTGCTTATTGCGTCACAATCGAACTCATCATTTAAGAACGTAACCCAATAGCCGCCACCCGCTGTTCTGTAATACGTGCGATTATTGTTGCTGAACTGATTCCGGTAGTCGCCACAAACTTTATGCTTTACATATCGATTGAAGATATTGCGCTCAATGACCTCTCCTATCTTAATAAAATGCTGCTGGCCATTCTGGTCTGAATTTATATATGAAAGATTCTGAAAGAGCTGGGAACGAGTCAGAGATTGCCATCTATAAATACCGGTAGTATGGCAAAGATTACTTTCTGCTTTTGTTGTTATGAAGATAGATAAACGTTGTAAGACCCCTTCGAAAAGTTGGGCAGGCCTTTGATGGAATGTAGATATCCATAATTCTCCAAAATTCTCTTTGAAGAATTTTTGAAGTGTACTCATGCTATCATTGGCAAAAGCCGATATTGGGATAATCATTCCAATCTTGCCATCACCATTTAATATGATATTTGCTCGTTCTATTGTAAACGCATAGAGATTTGATGTCGGAAGAGTTTTGTACTCCTGTCGAACTTGATATATTTCTATTACGGCTTTCCGGGTCTCCTTATTTTTTCGTGTATAACCCACATAAGGAGGATTACCGATAATGACATCAAAGCCTCCGTTCCCTTGAATGATGTGGTAAAATTCGGCAAGCCAGTGGAAAGGTTGATGGGATTTGAGCCATTCCTGATATTCAGCTGAAAGGAAAATGTCGCGGTCTGTATCGTTTAGATTAGTTATTGAATGTGTAGCGGAGAAGAGTCGGTGGTTGAGCACTTCGTTAAGTGCTGCTAAACGTTCACGCAGTTCTCCCTTAGCCTGCTTGAATGACGTCATATCCTCGTCCTGACGCAGTTGTAGCTCTGTGAAAAGTTTATAAGCAGCTGCCACAAGTTGCATTTGGCTCTCAATCTCTGACTTGAATTCTTGATTGGCAAGTTCTTGAAGAATATCAGTCGCGGTTCCAAGGTCGCGATTGAGTTCAGATTCGTTGGCATAGCCCACCAATGTATTTCCACAGCGGATATTGAAATCGATGTCAGGCAGAGGGTCAAGTCCCAAGTTCTCAGCACGGTTGTCAACATCCACAACTGCTACCATTTTCAGGAACAGACGCAACTTGGCAATCTCCGTAGCCTCAACCATAATATCCACACCATATAGGTTGCGCAGGATGATAGACTTGTAGATAAAATACTGGATGTTGGAGCGATATTTGTCGTTAATCTCTGCAAGTTCATCCTTAAAAAGATACTGATTCTCGCGGTTGAATTCCTGCATCCGGTCGATACAAATCTCATATAGAGGCTCAAGGATATTCAGTGCAGCGAAAAGAAATGCTCCGGAGCCGCAAGTGGGATCAAGAATTGTAACGCGCTGAAGAGCATGATAGAAATTGCGGATGAACTTGCTGTCGGCCCTGACGAGAAGATCCTGAGTGAAAGAACGAATGTCGAGATTGTATGTGATAAAATCATTGATAGATTGAATCTCTCCCGATGCAATCTTACCAATCAAATCCTCACACCGCTGAAGGCGAGTGATTGTCTCTCGCCAAATTTCTGTTGGCAATCCCCATTTTTCGGGCGTGCGATTATTCCATTCCTTGCGCAGTTCGGCGAGGGGAATATGAGTTGACGGAAGTTCTCCGACCGGTGTTTCACTATATTCCCGGCGCATATCGTCGGTAATGATGCCTTGACGAATATCCTGTGGTATTTCACCAAGATACTGCATCCCCTTTTTGACAGCATCGAAAATATATTTATCTCCGCTCTCACGCAGAGACTTCCATATAAATCCGTCAGGCTCGAAATCGCGTGCAGATTCCTTTGTGGCATTCTTTACTTGGTCGTAGAGATAGGGCAAGATACAGTTACGCCCTATATATTCTGTGATATCCTCTTTGGTGTAATAGGCTCCCATCTGTGCCCGGTCGTTGATATACTGCTCAAAGATATAGCCAAGCACATCGGGGTTTATGTCCTTACCGGATGCTGTGATGCGTGTGTCAAGATGCCAATTCCAACGGTCAAAGAATCTAAACAATCGCTCGAAAGCTTCATCGGCGATGTCAAGACCGGCATATTGGCGCTCAATCTCATGGTCATCAAACATTCCACCGTTGAGATAAGGAATGCGGCCATAGCGTTGTTTAAACTCCTCGGAGTGAACCGGGGCATTCAATCCGTCATGAAAGAGGTTATGCAGAAAATCAAGATAGAAAGAACGATAGAATTTATTCGAGCCTTCCTCCAGTTTGACTTTATTCAGTTTGACTCTTAAATAATTGACATTGCCATCGAGAAATCCTTTCTTCTGTATAAAATAGCAGAACATCAAACGATTGAGCATGATTGAAGCGAACCATTCCCTATCGCGTTGACATTTTACGTCATCAATACCGGAAATGCCTTTGATGAACTCAACAAAAGCCTTATGCTCTTTCTTGAATCCAGCATAGAAATCCTTAGTAATCTTCTCGGAATTAACGGCAAAACTCTGTTGCACCCGCTGGCGCACATCAACAATGGTCGTGACCTCCTCGAAAGGGAAGGCCAAGCTGTCAATCTTCTGATGAAGAAACTCGGCCTGATCCAAAGAGGAATAGTCTATGGTAACGACATCACGCTTGTCAACCTTACGGACAGGGGCAAGCCAAAGATGATGAAACGCATCGCGCTCTTTGAATATCAAGATGTAGTCGTTGGCATAATTGCGTGTCTTTATATCTATTCGGCGACATATGGAGGTTGTGGGGATACGCTCAACATCGCAGACCAAAACCCTATAGCCACTTTTTTCAGCTACTACCTTGGACTGATAGACCACGCCATCTACTTCAATTGGCGGCAACATGACCGGAGAGACGGGATTGTTCCATCCCATCTCTGAGATAAACATGCGGCTGAAATCTGCACTTTGTATAAGTTGGTTGAATAATTGACGTTTCATAGTAGTCAGGATTTTAGGCCGAGGGAACAAATAATAGAGGGATCTCGGTTTTCATCGAAATCCTCACGTGGAATGTTGCAAAGATCTCCAACACGCCGGAGTTCAAGAACGTATTCTACTATCTCCTCCTGCGTCTTACGTGCACTGAGCATTCGACCGAGAGCCAGTTTGGTGGAAGATAGGAATGGATAACGAAATATATCGTCAATAGCAAGTTTAAGGGAATCACGCTGTTCCTCAGTGAAGAAGAGCGTGTTTTCAGAATTGCTCTCCAAATAATCAACGAGAAGATTGTGGATACGTGAACGTGTAGAGAATCGATTGCCGAGAATGCCTCCCATTGACCGATTTTCTTGTGCGATATTTTCAATAGCTTTAGCAACAAGTTCATGGTGGTTGGTGATCGTAGTCTGATAAGGCGTGTCGGGATTACAAGCCATTGCCAGAAGAATCTTCTTCTGAGATTGCGAGATGGTGCGCCCACTTTCATCCACCCATGTTAGAATGTCAAAATCGTTATAAGTTTTGGCATAGGTGATTACCCCCGAGGTCTGACCTTCATCGGCTTGTTTGGTGGAATAAACCACATCGGCAAGCGCCGGGATTATTTTGGCTAACCGGGGATTTGCCTCAATCGCATTCTGCCATATCTGATAGGCCTGAGAGGATAGGTCAACATCGTTGTCGTCATCATCATCGAGGATACCGCTCTTTTCGTTGAACATATCGCGGAGATTCTGTTCATTGCCCTCAAAAAATATCTCGTCACTACCAACCACTTGAGCATTCTCGTTAATGCGGTCGTTAAGTCGGCTACGTAGATTGATAATATTCTCAACGCCTTCTGCTGGGAAGAATGAGTAACAGTAAATCTCGTTTGATTTCTGTCCTATACGATCCACACGCCCGGCTCGCTGAATGAGGCGAATGATAGCCCACGGAAGGTCGAAATTCACAATTATGTGGCTATCTTGGAGGTTCTGACCTTCAGACAAGACATCTGTTGTTATAAGAACTCGCGTCTGCTCATCAACCGGTATATCGGCATCATTGCTTACAGGGGAGAAATGCTCAACAACCGAAGTCTGGTTCTTGCAACCTCCGGTCGCTACATCAACATGCTCCACGCCACGATGTTTCAACTCGTTAGCAAGATAATTGGCAGTGTCGGCAAACTGTGTAAACACCAAAACCTTTTCTCCTTGATGTTTCTCATCCAGAAGTTTCTGTAATTCGTTTATCTTCTGATCAGTAGTCGGATTCCATGCTCCACATAAACTTATCATACTGATTAGCGTGGAACTATCCGATTTGAGGCGTTGTTTGAGGGTGCGCTTGAAATATTTCGAACTTATCCAACTACAATTATTCTGCTGCTGTAAGATTTCGTAATATTCCTTTCCCTGTGCAAGATACTCCTCCCAGTTGGTGCTGATATGCAGAAGCCCATCTTTCTCAAAGGCAAGCTTTATTTCAGATGCTCCATCTCCAAGATCTTCATCTTCGTCGGAGAAAGCATCATATACCGAATTGGTATCACCAATCGGAAGATCAAGGCCATTCTCTATTGCATAGAAATATACTGCATTACGGAGAATATGTCGACATAGTGTTAGGAGATATGCATAACCACTGGAATCAATACGTTTGAAAAAAGTAGATTTTGCAAACCCCATCATGCGTTCACCTGCTTTGGAGAGATTATCAATCAGCAATTTCTCATGCCGTTGTATGTCCTCTGCTTTCTTCTCATCAAAATAGTTGAGCAGTCCGTACCGAGGCAATTTCAGATCCTCCATTAGGGCAAGCATTTCGTGAGAATAAAGGCGAGAGTATTGATCGCCTGGATTTGTTTCAAATTTTACAGCCTTAGGCAAGCGATCGGGGAAGTATGAGCGAGTTCCATCAGTAAATAGCAGATATTTTCGCCCTGTTTCTTCATCGGTCTGAGCATAGTTTTGCTTAATGAATGAACGCGTGCGGCGCACTAAGAAGAGTTTCATCAACTCATTCCAGTCATCTGCATTCTCACTTTGGTCAAAAGCACGTATTGAACGGATGTCGATATCACCATGTTTATAGCCAAACTGCCATTCGCCTCCTATTTCCTGTATGTAATTCTCGGGACGAATTCCCAAATCCTGATTATCGTCGATAAACAGTCGTAATTGGCTTGAAAGATCTGAAAAGTCTTTATTGTAAGGAGTGGCAGTGAGCAGCAAAACTTTGCAATCCTGCTTCTCAATCAACGCTCTTATGTTCTGGTAACGTTTGCCGGATGAATTACGAAGATTGTGACTTTCATCCACAATAATCAGCCTGTAATATCTTGCGTTGTCAACATCAATAGGCTTTGACATCGAGTGAACGACAGCTTTGAGATTGTATTTCTTGATATATTTGTGCCACATATCCTGAAGGTTGGCAGGGCAGATTATCAGTGTAGTGGCACTGAATGTATCCTCAAATATTTTAGCAATCGCACATGCTGTCATTGTTTTGCCAAGTCCCACCACGTCGCCAATCATTGCACCGTTCCGTTTGTCATTATTGAGGTTTTTGGCAGCAATCTTCACAGCGTTCTGTTGGAATTCAAAGAGTTCGTGTTGAAATTCAGGCGCAAGTGTAAATTCTCGAATGCCATTGCGGGCATCTTGACTGAGGTGATAAGCAGCTTTCAGATAGATGTAATATGGAGGCAGGCTTTTACCGGCCCAGCTTTCGTCAATAATATCAATAAGTTGGGATGTTATGTCGATGCACTGACGGTCGTTCCATCGGTCATCAAACCATTCGGCCATCTTTTTCACATGATCACTGTCAGTGAAGTCAGCATTAAGTTCGCCGTTGCCCATAAGTCCTGAGTATGTAAGGTTACTGCTCCCCATAATGACCACTTGTTTATTGTAGCTTTCAGGCATATGAGCTATATAGAGTTTGGCATGGAGCTGATGCTTAAGATATAACTTGACAACAACTTTGCCATCTTTCATCTGTTGTGACAGCCGACGCAATGTAGCTTCGTCATTCGCCGTGGGAATGCCAAGTAGAAGCTGCTGCCTGAAATTCTCAGCGATACGGCGAAGGCTACGCTGTATATAGTCAGAATCCGTCAGAGTAGATCTGGAAGAATATAGGGCACGAATTAAATCTTCATCAGGCTTGTGCATCCCAATAAGCAGTCGGCATATTCGGAATTTTTTAACATCGTTTCCAGTTGAATCTTGTTCGTAAACGTAATCGCCGGGAATTTCATCAATTTCATCTTGAATATGATTCCACCCACGGAGATTGAAGTATCCGACACAAAAGTCCACGCGCTTTACTCCAACATTGGTAACGATGTCATGTAAACCGTCCTTAAAACTAACTTCTATGTTATCGTATATTCGTGCCATGGTTATCTATTGCTATCATTGAGCAAATCTTTCACGTTAACATTCAATATATCAGCAATTTTGACGAGTAGTTCCAATGATGGTTGGGATACGTTGGAGCACCACCGGGAGACTGTGGCTTCGTTTTTGCCTAATTGTTCGGCGAGCCATTTGCCTGTGCGGTTCTGTTCTACTAAAACTACTTTTAGCCTGTTTATGCGTTCAATTTGGGTATCAGTATTGCTTGTTGCCATGTGATAATACATTGATGTTATTTGCAAAGTTAATCAAATTCCGGCAATGAAGAAAAGAATATGCTGAAAAACATGATTGCTTTGTAGAGATTACGGTTGCGGTGAATTATAAATATCGGCGCGGTTGGTAAAAATTGTTGGGGAAAGGAGCCGATATTTATAGGGATTTCGGGGAAAGTCGATGAATGGCAGGGGAAAGAAGCGATTATAAATAATATCCCCATTCGTAAAGTTTGTGAATATCTGATTGATAGGCTTTTATGTGTGCATCTCTTTACATAACTTTGCCGTTGTATTGATAAGATGTCAATTGCAGAGACATCTTTTCAGATGGTAAATACGGGAATGCCTGCAACAATTCCCCGACGGCCATAACCGCTAAACGTTGAAAGCTATGGCGGACAATTTTAATCTTCAACCAATGCAGGTATCAGGCTCGATGCCCGCGTCAACCACAAAAGAAATCCTCACCATCGAGGAAACAAAACCGCCAATCCAGACCGAGCAAAAGCCGATACGAAGTTCAACAACCTGCTCCACACCACCCAAAAGGTCACGATCGACATGTTTTTCCACAAATACGAGGCTCAAGTGATCAATCTTGGTGCCGATAACTGACCGAGTGTAATAAGCAAATTTTAAATCGACATTTTTCAGAAAAGTTAAATCGACAAGAT